>JADFCW010000120.1 GCA_017161705.1 Candidatus Sumerlaeota bacterium
CCGAGCGGACAGAAATCCGCCAACGCGGCGAGGCCATACCTTCCGGGGCAGATTGTTAACCATCCAAACAATCGCACCTATCTGGCATACAACCGCGACGGCGACGGGGACGGGCGGCCCGACCCTTGCTTCATTTGCGGGCCCGGCGGACCGGAAGGCTTTCTCTACGGCGACATCAGCGACGGGCTTACGCAGGATCAGGTGCTGGACGAGATCATCCGCCACGGAGGCAATTCGCTTTACGTCATGGGGATCCGGTCGCACGGCGGCGACGGCAAGCCCGACCATAATCCATTCATCGGGCATGATCCATCCAAAGGCCTCGATCCGAAAACTCTCGACCAGTGGGAAAAGTGGTTCCAGCGGATGGAAGAAAACGGCATCGTGATTTACTTTTTCTTTTACGATGATTCCGTGAAAGTATGGCGGGGCGATGATCTTGGACCGCAGGAGCGCGCGTATGTCCGGGGGATCGTGGACCGCTTCGAGCATCATCCGAATCTGATCTGGTGCATTGCTGAGGAATACAAGGAAGCGCTGTCGCGCGAGAAAGCGGCAAAGATTGCGGCGGAAATCCGCGACGCCGACGACCACGACCACATCCTCGCCGTCCATCAAAACGACGGCATACGCTTTGATTTCCCCGACACGCCGACCATCGAGCAGTTCGCCATGCAGCTGACCGCCGAAAGCCCCGCCGAAGTGCACGCGCTCTGCCGGCAGGCGCAGGGCCTGGCTGCCGGCCGTTTCAATGTTCTCCTGGCTGAACTGTCGCCCTATCACGCCGACCTGATGATTCAGGGCGACCGCGCCGGCGTGCGCAAGGTCAACTGGGCGGCCGCCATGACGGGCATGGGCGTGATGCATCTGGGCACATGGGAAGTCAGCCAGGGGCGCAAGCCGCCGACCGCCGGAATGTTGCAAGATTATCGGCATCTGCAGCGTTTCTTTGAAGCGTTGCCCGATCTGCCGGAGATGAAAATCCTCGACGACAAGGTGCAGGAAGGCACGGCATGGGTATTGGGAAAAGTCGGACACTATGTTGTCTATTTCCCCGACGGCGGGCGCGCCGTGCTCGATCTTTCCGACTTTTCCGCAACTGTGGCCGCCCAATGGTACGATCCGGGCGAAGGCCGCTCGCAAACAGCCGGCCCTGTCCACGCCGGATCTGCTTGCATTTTCGAGACTCCCGACTCACAAGACTGGGTGTTGCACCTCACCGCCGCCGACTCGGTGCGGTGAAGGCAAACCACCAAACGCATCCGCGATTTGTGCGGGAGAAAGCGAGGGAGAGACCATGTATCCGAATGAACGGCACAACGGCGCGGCGCGAACCGGCCATGGAACCCATCCGTGCGGCTGTTGCGGGTTGTCGCGGCGGTCGTTTCTGGGAACGATGGCCCTGGGAGCGGCCGCACTGGGAACGGGGTGCGTGAGAACAACTGCGCTGTTTGCGCCGCCGCGCCCGAAAGAAGTCATAGACCTCGGCGCGTTTCGGCCGCGACCGACGGTGCGCATCATGACCGTAGTCGTGCGCGAAAAGCCGCCCTACTGGCTGGGATGGCCGGGAACGTCGTATGATCTGGAGGGCTGGCGAAAACGCTATGCCGAGACGTTTGAGCAGTGCGCCGGGCGCGTCGGAGTCGAACTTATCGAAGAGCCCCAGCCGCTCGAAGAACCCGAATCGGTCGGTCCGTTCCTGAAGAAACTGGCGGAGGAAAAACCCGACGCCGTATTGATTCACATTCAGCATATCCGACGATGGCCGATGGCCGGCGAAATCGCCAAAGCCCAAGTCCCCACGATTGTATTTGCACCGGTCGGCATGGCCTTCACGGGCCATGTCAGGTCGCTGGCTTTCCAGAAGGGCGTTCATGTGATCTCCTCGCTGGAGACCCGCGCCGTCGAGCAGGCATTCCGGATGGTCCGCGCCAAACGCCAGCTGGCCGAAACGAAATTGCTGGTGCTCCGGGGAACCGAGCGGAAGGAAGAGGTGTTGGGCGATCTCGGCGTGACGGTGCGGACGATTCCGCGCGTGACGTTCGAGGAGATGTTCCAGCAGACGCCGGTGACCGAGGAAGCGCGCTATGTGGCCTACCAGCGGTTCCGGGAGGCGGAGAAGGTGGTTGAACCCACGAAGGAAGACGGTCTGAACGCCGCCCGTTCGTTCATCGCCGCCAAACAACTTTTAAAGAACGAGGGCTGCAACGCGCTGACCACCGACTGCCTTGGCATGGTCAGCCAGAAAAAGGTGCCGACGCCGCCGTGCATGGCTGCCTCGATCTTTCAGGATGCCGGCGTGACCTACGGCTGCGAAGCGGCGGTCTGGCCGGCCGTCTCGCTCATGCTGACCAGCTATCTGTTCGACAAGCCGGGATTCATGAACGATCCGGTGCCGGAGACCGTCAAGAATGTGCTGATTGCGGCGCACTGCGTGAGCGGGACAAAAATCTACGGGCTCCAGAAGGCCGACCACGCGCCGTTTATTTTGCGCAGCCATTCCGAGTCCAATCTCGGAGTCTCCACACAGGTGCTCTGGCCCGAGGGCAAACCGGTGACGCTGGTGCTGTTCACCAAACCTGACTCCCTGATCGTGGATACCGGCCGAGTGGTCGGCAACGTCCAGACGCCCCCGGCCGGAGGTTGCCGCACCAGCGTCGAGATCGCCATGGACAACATCGAAGATGTCCGCGACGTGCAGGGGTTCCATCAAGTGGTGTTTTATGGCGACCATCGGCGCGACGTCGAGGCGTTCTGCCAGCTGTATGGCATCGAGGCGGTACATTCGCCGCGCACGCACGCCGAGGCCCCTCCGCCGGCAGCACCCGGGAAGAAGGCCACAAAGCCGCCGCAGGCTCCACCGGCGGAAGAAAAGAAAAAGGAAGCCTGAACGTAGCGCAACAAACCCATGTTACCGAGTGCAGGAAAAGGCGGGGAGTTCTGCCGTCAAAGGTTTGCGTTTCACCCACGCCCGGACTCCCCGCTGCATATTCCAGATTGTTCAAAGGGGATGTAAATGAGTCGAAAAAAATCTGTCCGTGCTTTATTTTGCGCCCTGGCGTTTGGCCTCGCTTTCGCAGCGAATTTCTCCGCCGGCGCGTCGCCCTTCCGCGCGGAAAAAGCAGCCGAAGGGACCTATCCCGATCTGGCCGTGGACGCAGCCGGCAATGTGCATCTGGTCTATGTGCGCGACGGCGCGTTGTATTATCGGAAATACGCCGCCGACCGCGCCGCCTGGGGCGAAGAGCAGGCGACCGGTCTTCCTGCCGGCATGGCTCATCGCAGCGATCCCGAAGTCGCTCTGGACTCAACCGGCCGGCCGCACGTGCTGGTGGGTTCGACCTACGGCTGGTGGAACGGCGCAAAGTGGGAGCAAATGACGCCCGGCTCTGATCGGGATACGGCGCTGGCCATTGATGCCGAGGACAACGTGTATATCTGCAAGCGCGACGGCGCACAGAAGGGGTATCTTGGATTGTTGGTGCGCAGGGCCGGTGCGGCCGCGTTCGAAGCGTTGCCCGATCCGGACGTCGCCGGCGGTCTGCCGCGGGGCGAGAATAATCACGTCTACGGCCATGTATTCGCCGGGCCGGGGAAAAACGAAATTCATGTGGTCTATCGTCACGGCGCCCCGCCGGCAAAATGCGCCTATCGCACGTCGCGCGACGGCGGCAAGACATGGGCCGGCGCGGGCATCACCGCCGATGACTTCGAGGCCCCCAGCGGCCTTGTGGCTCCCGATGGTACGGTATATGCCGTCTCCGGCAATGGTTCGGTGTTTCAGCGGGGCGATTCTCCCGATCGGTGGCAGGATCTCGGGCGGGCGGTGACGGCAACCCGACGCGATCTGCCGGCATTGGCCGCCGATTCCCAGGGTGCCTTGTATGTGGTGTGTTTCGGCGGGCGCGTCAATATGCGCGCGGACGGGCGGTGGCTTGGCGAACGCCGGTTGTCGTCGCAATCGGGCAAGCCCATTGGCTATGTCGAGGCGGCCGGCGGGAAAGATTGCGTATTCCTGGTATGGGAAGAAGGCGACAAAATCAACAAAGAGGAAGCGGCGGGCACGTCGCAGATTTATTTTGCACGCTTGACACCCGCGGCCCTGGCCGCTCTGCCCGAAGCCGCTCCGCCTCCGCCGCCCGCTCCCAAAGAAGCAAAACCGGCAGCCGCACAATCTGCAAAGAACGCCGCGCCCAGGCCGCCGGCAAAACCCCGCTCGGAGGGCGGCGCCCAGCGCGTCGGCCTTTGGGACCGTTTCGAGTGGACGCTTCGCAATCCGCGAACCTATGCGGATCCGTATCGCGACGTGACGCTCGAGGCTGCCTACACGCGCCCGGACGGCGGCACGGTCCGCTTTTGGGGCTTTTACGACGGCGACGGTTTCTGGAAGATCCGGTTCATGCCCGACCAGACGGGAACCTGGAAATTCGAGGCGCGGTTTTCGGACGGCGCACCGGGGGCGGCCGGCCAGTTCGAATGCGTCAAGTCCGATCTGCCCGGCATGATCTCCGTCTATTCGCCGAATCCGCGATGGTTTGGCTTCAAGGGGAGCGATCCCGTTCTTGTCCGCAGCTTTCACGTCGGCGACCGCTTTTTCGCCGCCAACTGGCCGGATGCAGAGCGGAAAGCATTTCTCGACTGGGCCCAGGCGCAAGGCTACAATATGCTCTCGATCGCCAGCCACTATCTGAACCGCAATGCGCCGGGCCGCGGGCAAGGATGGCAGACGCCCGCTCTCTGGCCCCTGAATCCCGATGAATATGCACGGATGGAAACAATCCTCGACGATCTGGCGGCGCGGCGGATTCTGGTGTTCCCCTTCGCCGGATTCTTTGGACAAAGTTCGAACTATCCGCGCAACCCCGCCGACCAGGAGGTCTACGTCCGCTATACGCTGGCGCGTATCGGCTGCTATTGGAATTTGCTGTTCAATGTGGCCGGTCCTGAACCCAGCGTCGGCAAAGGTTGGATGGCCGATGCCGATGTCCAGCGGCTGGGCCGGCTTATCCGCAAACTCGACGTTTTCCGCCATCTGCTTTCCGTTCACAATCAAACGGGCGATGATCCGTATCGCGACTCCGACTGGACAGACTACGGCATTCTGCAGGGGCCGAAGACCACCGACCGAAAGCGCCTCAGTGCCGGCCTGCTCAAGAACCAGCATCCGTCCAAGCCGCTGTATGCGCAGGAAACACTTTGGTCGGGCAACAAGAACCATCCCAATTACAGCGATACCGATATCCGCAAGAATGCCTATGTGATCAATATGTGCGCGACGTCGTTTTGCTTCGCCGACAACGGCGGCGGCGATTCGTCCGCCGGTTTCAGCGGCTCGATGAATCCCGCCGACCGGCATCCGCGCCACCATGACATCGTCAGGGCTGTGTGGGATTTCTTTGGCTCCATCCCCTTCCACCGGATGCAGCCGCATCCGGAGAGGGTGGACAACGGATGGTGTCTGGCCGAGCCGGAGAAAAATATTCTTGTTTATCTCGAATCGCCGGGAACGGTCAACGTGAAACTGTCCGGGGGGCCGTACAGGGTCGAATGGATCAATGCGCGGGATACAAAGGATCGGCGCGCGGGCGGCACGACTGCCGACGGCAAATCGTTGAAATCGCCCGACGACGGAGACGACTGGCTGCTGCTCCTCGCGCCAATTGCAGGTGCAAAGCGATAGATTGCCGTAGGCATACTTCATGTCTTGCCGGAGGATTTATCCATGAAGCACTTTCGAATCGCCGCGCAGTATCATCTCTTGGGAATCGTGCTGCTGGTCTTGTCGAGCGGCAAATTGCCGGCGGCCGTACCATCGGCCCCCGTCTTTGGTGTTTATGAAGTGGCGCTCGACGCAATAGGCCAGTATGTGAATCCTTACACCGAGCTTTCCGCCGAGGTGGTGATCACCGAGCCGGACGGGCAGACGCAGCGTATGGTGCCGTTGTTTTGGGACGGCGACGCAACCTGGAAATTCCGCTTTTCGCCCGACCGCCCCGGCCTGTGGGCGTGGGCCGTCAAGAGCAAGGACAAAGGTCTGGATGGACAGTCGGGCCGCTTCGAGGTCGTCGCTTCCGACCGCAAAGGAAGCATTCGCCCGATGAAGGGCTTCCCCCTCCATTTCGAGCGGCAGGACGGCTCGCCGTTCTGGTTCATGGGCGATACGGCCTGGGCGCTGTATACCGACAGCGCCGAGGAGAAATTCGACCGCGCGCAGGCGTTTCGCTACATTGCCGAGCGCGCCGCGCAGGGTTTCAACGTGCTTCACTCGATGCTCCTGAGCGAGGCCGGTTGGGGCAACGCGGGCGGGCCGCCGTTCAGCGACCTGGCCGCCGAGAAGATCAATCCCGCCTACTGGCAGGAAGTGGACACGCGCCTGGCCTTCGCCAACAGCAAAGGGATGGTGTGCGGGCTGGCTCTGGCATGGGGCGATAAGCGCAAAGCCGAACCCTATGCATGGCGGAAGTTTCCGAGCGTCGAGGCCCGCAAGCGCTATGCGCGCTATGTCGCGGCGCGCTACAGCGCCTATGACGTCTATTTCATCGTCTCGGGCGAGTGGCACGCCGAGGTGCGAACCCGGCCGGCGCCCGAAGCGGAAGTCCGCAAGGAGTTCTTCGAGATCGGCGATGTAGTCAAGGCTGCTGATCCCCACGGCCGGATGATCGCTATTCACCCGATGACGGCCGGCGGCAGCGTCCGCGAGTTCAATGAGTCGGGCTGGATGTCCTTCGGCGACTATCAGCAGAACTACACCGACCTGCATGCCCGCATTCTCGAATCGCGCCGGTTCAACAAGCCGGTCGTGAATTCCGAATACGGCTACTTTCTGCGCGATCAAAACGGCGACGGGGTGCCCGATAAGGACAACAGCACCTCGATCGAGGCTATGCGCCATGCGAGCTGGGACATTGCGATGGCGGGCGGGTATCTGGTCACCGGCTTCGGCACCACCTATTTCGGCGGCAACCGCGACCCGGGGCCGTTTGACTTGAATGCAGCCAAAAACGATCCGTGGGAAAAGCAGATCGGTCTGATCAAACAGTTTTTCGAGGCGCTGGAATGGTGGAAACTTCAGCCACACGATGAACTGCTCCGCTGCGCCACGCCGCGCGGAAAGGATCGAAAAGAATTGAAAATGACGGCGCCGCCCGAAACCACCTACTGGTGTCTGGCCGACCCCAGACGCATGTATGCAGTCTACGTCCGCGGGCTGAACGAGCCGGTGAAACTGACGCTCGCAGACGGCAGCGAAGTATGGCGCGCCCGGCAGTTCGATCCACGCACCGGCGCGTGGAAAGACCTGAAACCTGGCGATGGGAAAACATTTGCCTACCGGCCGCCGGATATGCAGGATTGGGTAGTTCTGGTGACCGCCTCCCAGATTTCCAACCCATGAGTGCAGGAGAGTAGCATGTCCGATACCACTCGACGCCGGTTTCTGGCCGCTGCGGGCACAATCGCCGCCGCTCCCGCCATTCTCTCAGCCGTTCGCGGCGCGGCTGCGCCCGGCGAGCGAATCCGCCATGCCGTCATCGGCACCGGCGGCCAGGGAACGAACCACTGCCGCGCGTTCTCGAAAGTCCCCGGCTGCGAAGTCGTTGCCGTCTGCGATGTGGACCCGCAGCGCCGCGCCAACGCCGCCAGGGTCCTGCCCAATCCCGATAAAGTGGTGCAATACGAGGACTTTCGCAAATTGCTCGAAGACAAGACCATTGACACGGTCAGTATCGCCACTGCCGACCACTGGCACACGCCGATCGCGCTGGCGGCCATCCTCGCCGGCAAGCATGTCTACGTGGAAAAGCCGTGCAGCCACAACGTCGCCGAGGGCGATCTGCTGGTCGAGGCCGCGCGCAAATACAACAAGTGTGTCCAACACGGAACGCAGGCGCGGTCGAATCCGGCCATTCGAGCCGCGATTCAGTTTCTCCACGATGGCGGATTGGGCAAAGTGCGCATGGCTAAGGCTATCAACCACCAGCTGCGAAAACCCATTGGCCGCGCCCCGGACTCTCAGCCGCCCGCCGGCGTCAACTACGACCTGTGGTTGGGGCCCGCCCCCTTGCGGCCGTTCAGCGCCAATCGTTGGCATTACAACTGGCATTGGCACTGGGATTACGGCTGCGGCGACCTCGGCAACGACGGGATTCATCAGGTTGACATCGCGCGGTGGGGTTTGGGCATGGCGTGGCCCAAAGCCGTCGCAGGCACAGGAGGCCAACTCTTTTACAACGACGACCACGAAACACCCGACACGCAAGTGCTGATCTATGAATACGACCACTGCTACCTGATGTATGAAATGCGGCTGTGGACCAACTATCCGCTCGAAGGCCATGAAAACGGCGATGTGTTTTATGGCGACAAAGGCCGGCTCGACATCGGCCGCAATGGTTGCTTTGCGACCCTGATCGGCGAAGAGCCAAGGCGTCTGGGCAGCGAGGAGCGGTCGGACGTTGCCGTACATGCGGCCAACTTTCTCGAGGCTGTCCGCGCCAACGACCCGAAAAAACTGAATGCGCCCGTCGAGGAAGGGGCGGTTTCGGCGGCGCTATGCCACCTGGGCAACATCGTCACGCGCCTGAACTGCGGGCGGATTTGTTATGACCCAATCAAGCGCGTGGTGGGGGACAATCCCAGGGCCACCGAGCTTCTCAAGCGCTCGTATCGCGCCGGCTATGAGTTGCCGCGTATTCCCTCGTAGTATCCTGGCCTTCCCCATGAGGGAAAAACTCCTCGTGCGGCTGGAACGGGGCTCGCTGCGCCCGCAATCCAATAAAGCGAAAAAACTCTTTTACCACCCCGCTGGACGGGCGCCTTCCAGGGCGTCGAGAGTAGGGGCGCAGCGAGCAGCCGAATTTTGCTCGCGCAAAGCGCGATGCCTTCTCATGTGTTTTTGCTGGAATTTGCAGAAATCTTCGCCGATGCTTTCAACCGGTTTCGAATGACGCGCAGGACATGGAAGCCGCCCGCGAAAGTCCCGAATACGTGCGATGCAGTCTAGCCGCCGCCATCACGCTGGGCCTGAAGCCCGGGCGATTCTGGCGGGGTGCGCGTTTGTATTGCGTCAACTTGCTTTTGACCTATGAGGACGGCTGCGTCGGCGCCTGCGCCTATTGCGGACTGAATCGGCGCCGCACGGCGGAAATGGACAACACGCGTGCGGCCGGTGCGACCTTCATCCGTGTCGAGTGGCCCGTTTTCCCCTTGCGCGAGATTCTCGCCTGCCTGCCCGGTTGCAGCCACGTCCAGCGTGTATGTATTTCGATGGTCGCGCATCGGCGCGCGCGCGAAGACACGCTGGCGGTGGTCGAAGCGGTTCGCCGCGAATCCGCCATTCCGATTTCCGCGCTCATTACACCCACGCTGGTAGATGCCGGCGGCCTGGAGCGCCTGCGCATGGCGGGCGTGGACAAGATCGGCATCGCCATTGATGCCGCAACGCCGGAAATTTTTGATCGCCTGCGCGGGCGGGCGGTCGGCGGCCCCCACCGGTGGGAAACGTATTGGCAGTGCTTCGCCGAAGCCGTCGAGGTGTTCGGGCGCGGCAACGTGGGCAGCCATTTTATTGCAGGGCTGGGCGAAGCCGAACGCGACATGGTCGCGGCCTTTCAAACCGTCCGCGATCTCGGCGGCTCGAACCAGCTGTTTTCGTTCTATCCCGAAGCCGGCTCGGCGATGGAACACGCGGATCCGCCGCCGATGGCCGCCTATCGCCGACTCCAGCTGGCTGCATATCTGATTGATGCCGGACGGATTTCATTCGACGATTTTCTGTTTGATCCTGAAACCGGCGCGATCGCTTCGTTCGGCCTTCCCGCCGACGAACTCGAACGCATTATTGCCGACGGCGAGGCATTCATGACGCGCGGTTGTGCCGGCCGCGACGGCCGTACCGCCTGCAACCGGCCATTTGCCAACTCGCCGCCCGGACCCGCCCTGCGCAACTTCCCCTTTCCGCCCGAACCGGACGACCTCGAACGAATCCGGCGCCAGCTGGCCGGCGAATGGCGCGACGAGCCGCCCTCGCTGCGCCGGCTCCGCCCCATCCGCCGCGAAATCCTTTTCTTCGCACCGAGCATCAAGCATTTCGACACCGACGAATATACGAGCTCCGGCAAACCAGTCTATATCGCCGCATCGGTCACCGGCCGCCATTGCGACCTGCAATGTTTGCACTGCGGCGGATGCCTGCTGAAGTGCACCTATCCGGTCGAAACACCCGAAGCCCTTTGGGATCTGGCCCTGCGCCTCAAGGATCGGGGTTTGCGCGGCGTGCTGCTGACCGGCGGCTGCACCGACGACGGCGTGGTGCCTTTGGCCGGATTCTGTCCGATGCTGGCGCGCCTGAAGTCTGATCTGGGACTCGAAACCACGGTCCATTCCAAACTGGTGGACCGCCGTCTGGCCGATGCGCTCTGCCTTAGCCGGGCTACGTCCATCCTCGTGGATGTCGTCGGCTCGCTCGATATGCTGCAGCGCGTTTATCGTTTGCCGGACAAGACGCTCGACGATGTGCGACGGAGCCTCGATCTGCTGGCCGAGCGCGAACTGCCGATCTCGCCCCATGTCGTGCTGGACAATCTGGCCGGCGGCGACGGCGCGTCGGGCGACCGCGCACTGGCCATGCTTGAAGGCCGCACGCTGCGCTCTCTGGTCATCGTGATGCTGATGGCGCTGCCGGGGCATTCGGCCGGGCCGACGATCGGCTGGGATTTGCGCGAGGTGCGGCGGCTGTTCGAAAAGGCTCGAATGATGTTTCCCAAAACCCCGTTGCTGCTGGGATGCGCTCGGCCGCTCGGACCACTGCAGAAACAAATAGATGCCCTCGCGCTGGATGCCGGATTCGACGGCATTGCGTTTCCGTCCGAAGGCACGGCGGCCCGTGCGCGCGAATTAGGCCGCACTCCGCGTTTCTCCGAATTCTGCTGCTCGCTCCTGATGTAGGCGCGCCTCGTTTCCGCTTGACGGCGGCGACGGCGCGCGGCTGGGTCCAGATCGAGGCGGCGGGGTCTGCTTTCATGTGTTTCCCGAAACCGTCGAAGGCAAAACGCCTATTCTAATCTTTTGAGGTGACATCATGGCTGCTTCAGGAATGTTGCAACGCCGGGACATGCTCAAACTTCTGACCGCGGGGGCAACGGCGCAAGCAATGGCCGCGCACAATGCGCTTGCGGCTGCTCCCGGCCAAAAACTCAACGTGCTCATGCTGTGCGTAGACGACATGCGGCCGCAATTGGGCTGCTACGGCGACCCGTATGCGAAAACGCCGAACATGGACAAGCTTGCCGCGCGCGGTGTGCTCTTCTCGCGCTGCTATTGCCAGCAGGCGCTGTGCAGTCCGTCGCGCACGGCGTTGTTCACGGGCTTGCGGCCCGAGTCGAGCGGGATTCTTTCGATCGGCCCGCACTTCCGCGACACGCTCCCCGACATCGTAACCCTGCCGCAGCATTTCAAGAACCACGGCTATGTCGCACGCGGCATCGGCAAGATCTATCACAACGGCCTCGACGATCCCAAGAGCTGGTCGGCTCCGCACGAAAATACCAAGGTGTCGGGCTACACGGCCAAGGGGCAGGCGCGCCTGAAGGAACGCCTTGCAGAAGCCAAGGCCAAAGGCATTGATATCAAGGACAAGAACAAAGCGCCCTACGGCCCCGCCTATGAAGACCCCGATTGCGCGGACAACGAACTGCTCGACGGCGCCAACGCCGAACGCGCGATCGAGATCCTGCGCGAGATCAAGGACAAGCCGTTCTTTCTTGCCGTGGGTTTCTCCAAGCCCCACATTCCCTACGTCGCGCCGAAAAAATACTGGGATCTCTACGATCCGGCGCAGTTCAAATTCCCCGATAACCAGTATCCGCCCAAGGGCGCACCGGCATGGGCCGTGCAGGGACTGGGCGAATTGCGCCGCTACGACGGCCCCCCGCAGGAAGACCCCCTGCCCGAAGAATGGAAACGCAAACTCCTCCACGGCTACCTCGCCTGCATTAGCTACATTGACGCGCTGATCGGCAAAATTCTCGCCGAACTCGACGCCCTGGGGCTGCGCGACAAAACCATCGTCATCCTCTGGGGCGACAACGGCTACCAGATGGGCGAGCACGGCACATGGTCGAGCAAGCACACCAACTATGAGACCTCGGTTCGTGTGCCGCTGATCGTAAGTGTGCCGGGAATGAAAACAGCCGGCCGCACGAGCCACGCGCTGGTCGAGTTCCAGGACCTCTATCCGTCGCTGGCCGATTTGTGCGGGCTTTCGATTCCGCAACATGTCGAAGGCACCAGTTTCAAGCCGCTGTTGGAAAACCCCGACCGCCCCTGGAAGAAAGCCGCGTTCAGCGTTTATCCGCGCGGCGGCTATCTCGGTCGCACCATCCGCACCGACCGTTGGCGGCTGGTCGAGTGGCGCAAACAAAAGGGCGGCGATCCGGTCGTCTATGAACTCTACGACCATCAGACCGATCCGCAGGAGAACGTCAACCTGGCCGACGATCCGAAATACGCGGCGACAGTCAAGGAACTTGCCGCGCAACTTGCAGCCGGCTGGAAAGCCGCGCGGCCGGATTGACGATAAGCCCCCTGACGTTCGGTCAGTGGATTAGAAGCCTATGAGTCGGTACATTCTACCGTTTTCGCGAAAAGGAGTGGACCATGCTTTCATCACAAAAGCGTCAAAGCACAAGGATTAACCAAAGCCAATGCTTGTCGTTCGCCGTTTTGCTGTTCCTGGTGCCTTTGTGCCTTTGGGGTAAAGCCGTCCTGCAAAGCAATGCTCAATCCGCTCAACCGGCGGCCCCTTCCTCCGACTCGATCAAGTTTGAGCAGGCGTTTGCGGTTCTGGCGTCCGAGAAAGAAGACCCTCACCGGCTCTACCCCGCATTCTATAGTTACGTCATCTGGCCTCATGCCGTGGTTGAAAAGGGAAAAGTCTTTTGTGCTTTTCAGAACTCGAAAGGCCGGCCAGTGGTGATGACCTACGACAGCGCCCGGAAAAACTGGGAGGGCCCGGTGCGCGCGTCGGAAGCCGGCCTTCACAACGACGCCCATGGCAATCCCGCAATCGCCATAGACGGCGAGGGTCGTCTGCATGTGTTCTATGGTTGTCACGGCGGGCCGATGCGCCACACGCGAAGCGTCAAGCCCTATGATATCGGCGCGTGGGAAGAGCAGCCGCCGCCGACGCCCAGGGCCACCTATCCGCAAATCATCCGCATGGCCGACGGCGCGCTCTATCTTTTCTATCGGGCGGGCGGCCACATGGAGCCCTGGTCCTTGCGGGTGAGCCGCGACCACGGCCGCTCGTGGAGCGAGGCGGAGCGCGTCATCGAAATGCGGCTCGAGCCGCGCGATCCGCTGGCCGCCGCCTATTGCGATTTCTTCCCCGGAAGCGACGGCAAAACCATCCACTGTGTCTGGAATCACAAAGACGACAACGCCGCGCGCGTCACCGCTGAAAAGCCCCATCCGTGGCGGCCCCTGAAATATCCGGGACTCCATGAAGCCGTCTATCGCTACAACATTTACTACATGCGCCGCGATCCCGACGGCGTGTGGCGCAATGCGGCCGGCGAGGTTATCCCTACGCCGATCAGCAAGGCCGCAGCCGACGCCAAATGCCTTGTTTTTGATTCCGGCGACGAATTTGCGAATCCCATCGCTTTGGCAGTGGACCGTCAAAACCGCATGTACGTCAAGTTTCGTGTCGGGGTAACGGATTGGACAAAGGGCTATGATGACCCGAAGGCAGTACTCGTGCCGCTGCGGACGAAATATGCACGCTTCGAGGCTGGCCAATGGCAAATCCGCAACGCGCCGCCGCCCGACTGGCCGGAAGACGCAGCCTCCGCGCTCCGCGCTCCCGGCGAGCCCGCCTATGGCGACACGGGCTGGGGCCGCTGGTTCATCGGGTGCACACGCCGCGCGCTCGCCCCTGACACGGGCAGCGCAGTCTATTTGTATAACGAGAAATCGGGTTTTGCCGCACGCTCCGGCGGTCCTGCCTTTGTCGAATGAGAGTGCCTCCAAAACCCTGCCTTGTCCGCGGCTTTACTCGAGGATTCCTTTAATGCGGTAATGAACTTGACGGCTTTGCCGAGGCGGCCTACAAAAACACCAGACGGATGATTGTCTGCCAATACCAGCCAGAAGATGAATAATGGGAAAAAACACATGCCTTGCGGTTCTGCTCCCGACCTTGTTGAGTGCAAGTTTGTTTGTGCGCCGCGCGGATGCCGCTATCGCCTTCCCCCCGCAGTTCGGCAACCAATCGTTTGACAACCGGTATCGTGCGAAATTTGTCTCCGTCTATTCGGCCGATTTCGAGTCGGGCTGGTGCGGGATCGTCCCTGCATGGGGCTGCGACGTACGGTTGACCAGCGACCCGGCAGAACGAATCGCCGGCGCGCAGTCAGTTCGCCTGTCCGGTGCGGTGAGCAGTTTTCAGATCCCCGCGGCCCGATTGAATTTGGAAGTTGGCAAAGTGTATGAAATTGCTTTCGACTATAAAATTCTTGCGGCGGGTCCCTGCCTCTGCCCGGTGGCGCTCAGTGTTCAATGGACGGGGCTTCCGCCCGAGCAGGAGGGATTGGGCGGACCGCTCAATGGTCTGTCGCCTCTGGAAGGACACGACGGACGGGCCATCCGGATCGGCGGCGCCGACGCGCGGATTACGTTTTATGCAACCAGTGCCACAGTGGTACTCGACAACGTTACGGTGAGGCGGCACGAGGCGGAAGTGTATCGCGCGGAAATCCCCCTGGTGCGCGCGGCCTTTCCGCGCGTCGGCAACTATAATCTCAATTCGCCGCTGGCAACTGCTCACCGCACGCGGGTGCCGCTGGATTCCATCATGGAGTTGCTGGCGCTGTGCGATCTGGTCAACGGCGTTGAAATAGACCACACGTTCGGCCCGGCCGGCTGGGTGGCGGAATTGCGGGCGGCCAACCCAAACCTTATCCTGCTGCCCTATCATCAGTCGTTCATAGCGCAGTATCTTGCGGAACCGGCTATCGGGGGGGTGGCCAAGCTGAGGCCGCTGTTCAACCAAGGTTTGCAGGATTCGTGGTTTATGTATGCGCCCAACGGCCAGCGGATGATTGAACCGCTGTATCCGCAGAATGTCCAAATGAACCACACACGGCTGTCGCCGCCCGTGGACGGCTGGACGTTCAATCAATATGTCAACCGCTATCTCTCGCAGACGGTCTTTCCGTCGGGCTTGTGGGACGGCATCCACTTCGATCAACCGGAGTGGTATCCGAACCCGCTGTTGTCAGCGGTTCGCGACGGTCCAATTCCTCCGATAGATTTGGATCGCGACGGCGTGGCCGAGACCACGCATGTCCTTTATGCACGCTGGCACGAGGGCTTCAGGGACTATTTTTCGCTGCTCGCCGACACGGTCGGGCAGGGGCGGCTTTTCTTTGGTAATTCGGGGTATCTCTGCCGCAATCGCGCCGTGCTTCATTATCTCAACGGCTGGCAGGCCGAGATTCTCTCGCCCTATGGCATCCTCCCCAACGGCGACTGGGATACCAACAGCCCATCGCATTGGTATCAGTTTTTTGCCAACTATCGAATCGCGTGCGATTACGCCCGGGCGCCTCAACTCATCAGCATCGAGGCGACCGGCCACAGCCTCGGAACGCCGACAGGAACGATGACCGACAACGGCCTGCCGGACCGCTTGCCCGTGCTGGAACCGCGCGATTTCCGCCGGATGCGTCTGGGGTTGGCCACTGCTTTGATGGACAACGGTTTCTTTGAATATGAGTATGTGGACAATTCTTCGCCGCCTGTCTGGTTTGACGAATACGCCGTGAACGCCGCCGGCATAGCCGATAAACACCCAGCGAGCAAAGGCTACCTGGGACAGCCGCTCAACGACGCGGTGGAACTGAGCTATCCGCAGGAAACCGTCGTGGCCGTGGACTTCGAGTCGTCCATACCGCCGGGGGTTCTGATCGGCCCCAAGGGCCAAATCAGCTCGAATCCCTCGGAAGTAATCGCCGGACAATACTCGCTCGCTTATGAAACCACCGATGTGGACATGAGCGCAATTGTATGGATGACCCTTCCCGCTTCCATCGTGCTGGGACCGGGAGAGACCTATCAATTGACCATCGAGTTCAAAATTCTCCGCTACAGCCCGAAGCGATTCGGCAATCTGATCGGAATCGGTTTCACCGACTCCTTCGCCGGCGCGGCCAATGTCTATCGCACAACGTCGTTGTATTATCCCGACATTGAGGGGACGGGGCAGACGGGCATCCTGCGCGCGGCGGCGAAAATCCCCGGCCCGGGCTATTTTGCCTTTGTGGCGCTGAACGATACGTCGCGCATCGCCGTTGACAACGTCCGCCTGGTTCGGGGAACGGGCGGAGTTTTCCGGCGCGACTTCGAGCGCGGCGTCGTGCTGGTCAATCCCACCCCGGAAGACCAGACCGTCTCGTTGGTCGCCCTCCGCGGACCGCTCCATCGGACCGGGCTTCGCCGCATCGCCGGATCGCAAGCCCCGACCGTCAACAACGGCCAGGCCGTTACAGGCGATCTGATCCTTCCCAGGGCCGACGGCCTTATTTTACTGGCCGACCGAATCGCCGCCGCCTCGCCTACCGCTCCGACGTCGGTCATTAGTCACGCCACAACCAGCACGATCAGTCTGGCGTGGGCGGCCAGCGGCGGGGCTGCGGCCGGCTATGTGATTGAATATGGCGAGGCGGCCTCTCAAGCGTTCACGCGGTCGGCTGCGGTGGGACCGCGGCCGGAGGCCGTTCTCACCCATCTTCAGCCCGGAACCCTTTACGAGATCCGGATCGCCGCTTATGACTTTCGCGGGAGACTGGGGCCCTGGGGACAGACCTTTCGCAAGATGACGGCGGGAACGGCGTTATCGAACCGGCCCTTTCTGAATCCGTGGAGGCCGTTACCCGCTTTGCAACCCGGCGGGCGGGTTACGTTGTATGGGAGCAATTTGTCTGCAGCCACCTTGACCGCGGGCGGGCCGCCCTATCCTACACAGTTGGGCGCTACGTGTCTGTTGATCAACGGGCTGCCGTCGCCGATTCAAAGCGTCGGTCCTTATTTCATCCGAGCTATCGCGCCTGCCGAAATTGCCGGCACCACAGCCATCGTCCGGCTGCTCCGCGATTCCGTTCCCTCGCCCGACTTGCTTTTGCCCATCGGGGCAGGCGTTCCCAGCCTACAAACGCGCCGATGGGACATCTACCGGTAGTATCGTTCACGGAAGCAGGCAACTCGCTCGGCCAAAATGCTTCAAGAATCAACCATTGACACCAGGAGCGCCCATGCACACGATTGCATCGAGTTGC
>JADFCW010000121.1 GCA_017161705.1 Candidatus Sumerlaeota bacterium
TCGAATACACGCGACAGATCGCTGCCGTAGAGCGGATTCAGCGCAAAATCCAGCCACCGCAAGACATTGTACGGCCAGAACCAAATCGGGGCTTGCTCATAGCCCAACTGCGCATGGGGATAGACATTGCGTACAAAGGCCGCATAGAAGATCAGATACAAAACAACCGCACCTGTCGGCAAAGCAAGCAATTGAAGGAAATCGCGCGCGCCAAACAACCCAGACATCGGACTTGTCGGACCCGTCTGGCCTGTCGGATCCGTCTGATCTGTTCGATCGCTTTTCCCCTCCCTTCTCGCCCCTTCAGCAACTTGCACTTTGCCGCTCCACATCTGCGCCGCATACACGTAAATGACCGCAAGCAACAGCGGCAGCTGGACAATCGTCTCCTTCGAGAAAAACCAACCGGCGGTTGCCAAAAGCATCCAGCCGTATGCGCTCCGCCGCCGATGCTGCAGGTAACTCAGAAACGCCGCACACGCGCCGATAGCGCAAAATGTGGACTGAACCGTCGCAATGCTGCCGGCCCAGGCGACTGCCTCCCAGTGGCGCCAGGAGCCGGCGAACAGCAACGCCGCACAGCCGCCGAAATGCACGGAACCGGTCAGGTCGCGCCCGAACTTCTGCAGCAGGAACGCCGTCGCCAAATGCAGCGCCAGCGACATCGCGCGATAGGCGTAGGGTTCGATCCCGGAAAGGTTCCACGCGATCGCGTAATAGTAGTGCTGCAATGGATGATACGTCCAGATCGTTTGCGGGGAAAAGAACTCCCATACTCTCCACAGCGGCTTTTGCCCGTAGTAGTACAGCAGGATAAAGTCGTCGCTGCACAATTGCGAAGCAAACGAAGCAGCATACGGAGCGCACAGCAACACGATGCCAGCGGCGTACAGAAGCGGCCAGCGGCGTTGAAGATGCGGCGGAAGATCAAAGGCGCGGGTCATGGCGGAGGGAGCGGGGGAAATGGACAAGGGAGACGGAGTGGAGGATGTGGGCGACAAGGACAAAATGCAAGGCAGCGACAGCGGCGCTGTCCGCGCTTTCCTCCCGCTTACGTCTTCCCGCTCATCACTCACTTCTCACCCCTCACCTCTCGCCTCCCGCTTCCGCTTCCTGCACAATCTCTTTCTTGATCGCCTCCAGCATTTCCGGCTCGGCGACGCGTCGTACCACTTTGCCGCGACGGAAAATCAACGCATAGCCCTTGCCCGCCGCCAGGCCCACATCGGCCTCGCGTGCCTCGCCCGGCCCGTTGACCGAGCAGCCCATGACAGCCACCTTGAGCGGCTTGCGAATCCGTTGAAGAAAGCGGTCCACCTCGGCGGCCACCGGGCGCAAGTCCACTTCCAGCCGGCCGCATGTCGGGCAGGAGATCAAATCGGGCATGTCGCTGGTCAGTCCGGCCGCCTGCAGGATCAGCCGTCCGACCCGTACCTCTTCTGTCGGGTCGGCCGTCAGCGAAACCCGCAGCGTGTCCACCAGACCCTCAAAGAGCAGGACACCGATGCCCATGGCGGATTTGACCACGCCGCGCACGTCCGGTCCCGCCTCTGTGACCCCGACATGGAAGGGATAGTCGCAGCGCGGCGCAAGCAGCCGATACGCCTCGATGGTCGTAGCCACGTCGGATGCCTTGAGTGAAACTTTGATTTGCGTAAAACCGACCGCTTCGAGCAAGCGGATTTCGCCGAGGGCCGACTCGACCATTGCCTCCGCGACTGACAGAGCGCCCGACTTCACTCGGTCGCGCAACTCGTGCGGCAGCGAACCGACGTTTACGCCAACGCGGATAGGAACGCCGCGTGCCCCAGCCTCCCGCGCAATCAGTTCGATTTGTTCCTTTCCGCGCAAATTGCCCGGATTCAGGCGCAGCCCCTGAACGCCGGCTTCGAGCGCCGCCAGAGCCAGCCGATAGTCATAGTGGATGTCGGCAATGACCGGCAACGGCGAGCGAGGGACAATCTCGCCGAGTGCGCGCGCATCGTCGGCCGTTGGAACAGCCAGTCGGACCAGGTCGCACCCCAGCTGGGCGCACGCCTCGATTTGCGCCAGAGTGGCCGCCGCGTCCCGCGTGTGCGTCTTGGTCATCGTTTGGACGCTAATGGGAGCGCCGCCGCCGACGGCAATCTCGCCGATGCATACCCGGCGCGTGGCTCTGCGGGAGAGGGTCATGGCCATTTACCGGAAGTCCGATGGGTCCGACCAGTCCGACAGGTCCTATCACTGAAACAATTTCCCCAAATTAAACCACTCCGCAAACCGCAGCACGTCGAAAAACGTAACCAGCAGCATCAAAGAAAGCAGCAGGCCGATGAAGACATAATACACATTGGCCAGCACCCGTGCGGGAATCGGCCGGCGGATCGCCGACTCGATTGTGGTGATCAGAATGTGTCCGCCGTCGAGGACGGGGATCGGCAGAATGTTCAATACAAGCAAAGCAATATTGAGAAACGCCATGGTGTAGAGGAAGAACTCCCAACCCTTGCGCGCCTGAATAAACGTGATGCTGAAAATCCCCAACGGGCCGGCCATATTGTCCTTCATCTCGCGCAGCCGGAACCGCTTGAAAATGCCCAACGTCCCCACGGCAATGTCTCCCGTCGTCTGGCGGGCCATGGAAAAGCCGTAGCCCAACGCCGCAAGAAACGGCAGCGACTTCCACTGCCGGGCCGCATTGCCCGATACCACGCCGATCATCCCCGTCCCCTCGCGCCCCGGCGTGGTGTTTTCCCGCGGCGTGACGGTCAGCGTCGTCAGCGTGTCGCCCCGCCGGATCGTGAACCGCAGCGGCTTGCCCGTCGAGGCCATCACAATGTCCATCATCTCGTCCCAGTCGCGAATCGGCTTGTCGTCAATGGCCTCGACAATGTCGCCGACTTTGATCCCCGCCTTGTGGGCCGGTGTGAACGCCAACACGTCGCGGATATAGGCTGGCGCGATCATCGGGCTAAAATCGGCCGTGCCCTTTTTCGACCATGCCCTGGCGATGGCCTCCGCGCCGGGCAGGGTCAGCGTGCGGCTGGTTTCCAGACCATTTTCCACCCGCACCACGACGCAGGAGATCGAACGCGTGGTTCCTTCCCTGTAAATATCGTCGAGGATGTCAAGGACTCCCGGCGGTTCATCCTCTTCCCTCCGTCCCCACGTGCTGACGGGCTGGCCGTCGAACAGCACAATACGGTCGCCGCGCCGAAGTCCCGCTTCATAGATTTCCGAGCCTTCGCGCACGCGCCCCACTACCGACGGCAAGGGGCAGTCCACCTCGGTGCCGATCCAGGCAATCGCCACAAACGCAAGAGCGGCCACCAGGTAATTGAATCCGCAGCCGGAAGCAAACACGAACACGCGGAGAATCCAGGGTTTGTTGCGCAGTGCCGCCGTGTCCTCGATGGCTTCGCGGGCGAAATTGAGTCCTGTGCTTTCTGTGGCCGCAACGCCTTCCGTCGGCGCACCCTGCTCGCTCCCGCCTGTCTTCGATTCGTCTTCGCCCTCGAAAAACTTCTCGGCCTCCTTCGACAGCATCCCGCGCAATTTCACATAGCCGCCGACAGGAATTGCGCAAATCTTGTATTCCGTCCCTTTCCGTGTCACGCCCCAGAGCTTCTTGCCAAATCCAATCGAAAAAATGCTGACGTGAACACCGGAAATGCGCGCCGCGATGAAGTGGCCGAATTCATGCATCAGCACGGCTAACCCGAACGTGATGACCACGGCCAGAACCGGCCATACATATTGCGTGATTCCGTGCTGAACGATTTCCATCCAATTACCGGGCAAGGGCATACTCCTCGGCCCGCCGCCGGGCCTCCTGGTCGGATTGTTCGATTTGTTCGAGCGTCGGGTTGGCAATGGTCTGATGGCTGTCCATAACGCGGCGGATCACGCGCGCAATCTCGCCGAAGCTGATCCGCTCATCCAGAAAACTCCGCACCGCCACCTCGTTGGCGGCATTGAGAACCGCCGGCAGCGTGCCGCCGCGCCGCGCCGCCTCGCGCGCATAGCCCAGCGCGGGAAATCGCTCCTCGTCCGGCTCGCGAAACGTCAGCCGTCCAACCTCGCACAAGTCCAGAGGCTCCATCGTGCTCGCCAGCCGCTCGGGCCATGCCAGACAGTTCAAGATCGGCAACCGCATGTCGGTCGGCCCCATCTGCGCCAGAACCGACCCGTCCACAAACTCCACCATCGAATGAACGATGCTCTCCGGATGAATGATGACATCAATCCGGTCTATATCGAGTCCGAATAAATGATGCCCTTCGATGACCTCGAGTCCTTTGTTCATCAAGGTGGCCGAATCAATCGTAATCTTCGGCCCCATGCGCCAGCGCGGGTGGGCTAGGGCATCAGCCACCGTGGCCCGCTCCATTTGCTCTCGCGTATGGTTGAGAAACGGGCCGCCGCTGCACGTGATCAGAATTCGCCGCACATCCTCGATCCGCTGGCCTGCCATGCATTGAAAAATGGCGTTATGCTCGCTGTCTATGGGTAGAATGTGGACCCCCCTCTCGCGCGCCAGCCCCATGACCAGTTGTCCCGCCTTGACCAGCGTCTCCTTGTTCGCCAGAGCGATATTGCGCCCCCGCCGGATTGCCTCGAGCGTCGGACAGAGTCCCGCCGAGCCCGATGTCGCCGCTACCACAAGATCGCACTCCCATTCCGCGATCATTTGGGTCATGGCATCCGGACCCGTCAGCAACGCAGTGCGATGCAAATCGGCCCGTGCGCGAACGGCTGCGGCGGTTTCCTCATCGCTGACAGCCACCACGGCAGGCGAAAAGGTCTCGATCTGCCGCAGAAAAATCTCACCCTGGCCCAGCGTCGAAAGCCCCACCACCGCAAAACGATCCGGATACTGCGAGATGACATCGAGCGTCTGTGTGCCGATCGAACCAGTCGAACCCAGAATGATAATTCGTTTCTTCATGGTCAGGTATATCTTCAGCGATAGAAAGCCCTCTGTCCTGGCGCCGCAAATCCAGTGACGTGAAGCGCACCACAAGGCCGCCGACTTCGCAAGACCAAAACCAATGCCGGCCGTCAAGAAGCCTGTCGGAGAACCCATAACCGTTGCGGCCAAAATTTTTCCGTTTGACAAATCCGCGCCGAATTCAGTAGCCAAAATACGTTGGCACAATGGGAACGCCACGCCGGAAGAAATGCGAGGGAAGGCGCGCCGAACATGATTCAACTTGTCGTGACCCTCGGAAACAATGTAATCAGCAAGTACGTGTTCGACAAGGAAATCGTCAGCATCGGCCGGGCGCGTGACAACGACGTCGTCATTGACAATCGCGCGGTTTCACGAAGCCACGCGCGAATCCGCCGGGAAGGCGAACAGTACGTGCTGATAGACCTGGAAAGCGCCAACGGCGTCTTTGTCAACGGTAAGCGCATCACCAAAACTGTCCTCCAGCACGACGATGTCATCACGATCGGCAAGCATACGCTGACTTTCAAACACGAGACGCTCGGCGAAAAAACCCTGATTGCGGAAGCCTACGGAGCCGACCGGACCATCCTGGTGGAGCGGATGCCGTCGGCCTCTCTCGTGATCATACGCGGGCGGCAGCGCGACCAGACCTATACAATCGAAAAATCCGAAGTAACCATTGGCAGTTCGCGCGACTGCGACGTGTGTTTGAACGAATGGTTCGTGTCGAAGGTCCACGCAGTCATCCAGCGCCAGGGGCAGGAGTTCCTGCTGCGCGACGCTGGCAGCTGGCGCGGCACCAAGGTCAACGATGTCGCAGTCACGCAATGGATTTTGAAAAATGGAGACGAAATTCAAATCGGCGGCGCACGATTGATCTTCCGTTGCGAGGCCGAAAGTCCGATGCTTGGCTCAACGCCGCGAGCCGCCCCCGAACCGGAGAAACCGCGGAAAGCCGCGCGCAAGCGGGAAAGCGTTGAGCCTGTGCACGAAGATATCACGCCGCGCGAAGAAGAACCGATTCGCGCCGGCGGAGCCGAAGACTTTATCGAGCCGTCGCAAACCCCGGAACCCGAAACCGTCCAGGAGGAAAAAGGAACCCCCGCACGTGTGATCGTGGCTGCGCCTCCGCCGGAAGCGGTCGAAACACCTCAGCCGCCAAAGAAGAGCGCCTCGCTTCAAGCAGAAGTGGTGGAACTGACACCGCCGATGCCGAAAGAAGAAGAAACGCCAGGGACTCCAAAACCCTCGCCGGAAGCCGAAGTGGTTGCCATCCCGGCGGAGCCACCGCACGCCGGCCCTGGTTCGCAGTGGACACCGGAACAACTTGACGAAATTCGCCTGTGGGAAAAGGCTTTGCAAAATCGCAGCGCGGTGATCCGCAAACAAGCCGCCAAAATGCTGAAAAAACTCACCGGGAAGGACTATGACTACTGAGCAGACCATTCGACGCATCGGCATCTTTTCAGACATTCACGGAAATTTCCAGGCTCTCGAAGCCGTGTTCAACGTTCTCGAAAACGAAGAAGCAGTGGACGCTATTTACTGCTGCGGCGACATCGTCGGCTATGGCGGCAATCCCAACGAGTGCGTCGAGCTGATCCGCGCCAAAGGCTGTCCCGTTGTCGCCGGCAACCACGACCACGCCGCGCTGGGCATGACCGACACCAGCTATTTCAACGACATCGCCAAGACGGCGATCAACTGGACAGGGGCGGTTCTCAAACCGGAGAACGCAGAGTTCCTGCGCAACCTCCCGATGACCCTCATCCAAGACGAGTTTGTCATTGTCCATGCCTCGCCGAAGGACCCCGAGGCCTGGAACTACATTTTGACCCTGCCCGATGCCCGGGTCAACTTCGAACATTTCGACACCCAGATCTGCTTTGTCGGCCACTCCCACCAGCCCTTCATCATCGAGTATCTGGCCGGTAAACTGAGCTGCCTGATGCAACCGCGCGTGACCGTGGTGGACGATCGCCGCTATCTGATCAACGTGGGCAGCGTGGGCCAGCCGCGCGACGGCAATCCCGAGGCGTGCTATGCCATCTACGACCGCGCGCAGAAGACGATCGAAATCAAACGCACTCCCTATGACGTGGCCGCCGCGCAAGAGGCCATCCGCTCGCAAAAACTGCCGGCCCAACTGGCCGAGCGCCTCGCGCACGGCTGGTGAGGTAGCCATCCGTCGCTATCGCGTTATTTCGAGCCGCGGCGGCGGGAGAAACTGCCCGCCCGGATCGCTTGCGCAGTGGCTTGCAAGGAGAGCGGATTACAGAAACTTCACAAACGGGATCAGGCGCGCAACCTGTTTTTGATAGGCTCGATATGCGTCGCCGTAGATTTCCACCATCCACTCTTCCTCGATGAAAGACATCAGATAGACCAGCAGAAACCAGACCGGCACCAAAGCGATGCCGATCCATGAGCCAAACAGAGCCGACCAGCCTAAGGGCCAGATGATGTTGGCGAACAGGATCGGATGACGCACAATGCCATACAGGCCGTCGGTCACCAGAGGTTCGGTGGACGTGGGGTGGGTAAAGATCTTCATGCCGAGACCGGGGAAATAAAAAAACAGCGACATTGCGCACAAGAGAATCCCGACCGTAAAGACAACGCCGTTGGGACTGAAATGCGGCTGGTGCGAAACAAAAGGCAGAGGGAGGATGATGCGCGGCACTTGGGCCAGAAACGATCCGGTCATGCCGTAAAGCGCATAGCGGCCAACGGTCCGGCTGCCGACGGTCAGCATTCCCATGGCCCACCCCACGGCGGAGAGAAATGCCCAGAAAAAAGGATTGATCACAACGTCGCGTATTACACCCATAAACCTGCCTCCTGTTAGTCAGCTTTCCACAAGGCTATAGTGAGAAGCATTCCTAAAAGCGAGGTTCAAGGATTTTATTGATCTCCGCGCATGCATCGGCTCAGCCCCGCGCTGAAGCAGAGTGCCTTCCCCAGTCTGCCCAACCGACGGAATGATGGCTGTTCTTGACCGCAATGGCCAAAGGGCTTTCTCTTCGGCCCACACCCCCCGTTTCCTTCCGCGTCGAAACCCGAATCCTGCCGGTCTTACGGTTTCGGCGAAGCGGCTGGACTGACTCCGAGCAATTCGGCCAGTTTGGGCGGCGGGGATTTTCCGAGGGCTTCGATGGCTTTGACGTCTGCGCGGGCTTTCTCATGCTCCTGCAAATGATAATAGGCGGCGGCGCGGTTGGCGAGGGCTTCTGCGTAAGTTGGCATCCGCGAAATCGCCTCGGTGAAATCGGCGACGGCCCGCGCATACTCGCCGGCCTGCAGGAACATCGCGCCGCGGTTGTTCCATGCGGTCACCAGATTCGGTTCGAGTTCGATAGCGCGAGTATAGTCGGCCATGGCGCGGTCGCGGTCGCCCAGTGCCAGCCGCGCATTGGCGCGGACAGCATAGGCCTCGGCCATGCGCGGATTGAGCGCAAGGGCGCTCTGGCAGTCCTCGATGGCGCGCATGTATTCGCCCAGAGCATACCAGGCTTCCGCGCGGCCTTTCAGCGCGGGGGTCGGATCGTAGAGCAGCGGAATGGCGCGCGTGAAGTCCTCGACCGCGCGCGCGGGCTCGCCCAGTTGGCTGTAGAGCGAGCCGCGCTCGGCGTAGGCATGGCCGGAGCGGGGATTGATTTCGAGGGCGCGGGCATAGTCGGCCAACGCTTGTCCGGCATTGCCTTTGGCTGCATAGGCCGCCGCACGGTTGTTGTAGGGTTCCGCCCGCTCGGGCATCATCTCGATGGCGCGGTTGCAGTCGGCAATCGCCAGATCATACTCCCCCTGCGCGCCATAGCCAATGGCGCGATTGGTATAGGCACGCCAGCTGTGCGGCCACTTTTGCAGGGTGTCGTCCCAAATGGCAAACTCCGAGCGGTAGTCGCGATTGCGAGAGGCCGTCAACGTACCCAGAATAACGGCTAGGCCAATCACCGCGCCGCGTCCGCAGTATGCCTCCAGTCGGCTCGGGCGGACGGAGAATTTTGCAAACGGGCGGGCCAGCATCCATCGGCCGGCCGCCCCCCCGGCAAATACGAGAAACGCGACGACTGCCGTCAGCGGCAGATACATTCGCTTCTCGGCGATGGTTTGCGTCGCCACCGGCACAAGCGACGTCGGCGCCAGAACCACGAAAAACCACGTGCCCAAATATCCCGCCCACGGCCATTTCCGATAGGCCGCTGCCGTAGCCGCCAGCAGCGCGGCCACGACTGCCGCGCCCGGCAAAAATTCCGACGGCGCGCGGGCAATCCAGGTTCCGTAGTCCACTACAAGACCGACCGGCCAGACCGCCAACCGCAGGTAGCGCGCGATCGCCCACAGTTGCGTGCGTGCGTAGTCCCACCAAGCCACGCCTGCAGCAAAGCCGGCCGTGCCGCCGCGTCCGGGTCCGCTCGCCACGAGAATCGCCATAAGAATCCACGTCGCCGCCAGTCCGGCATACAGTCCCCACCGCCGCTGGAATATCTCTTTCCACGACCGCGCCACAAACACCCGGTCGTAAAGGGCGATCATCACGGGCGCGGTTGCCATGCTCTCCTTACAGCCCATCCCAATCAGACAAGCGGCCGCAGCGGCGGCAAACCATCGGCGCCCGTCGGGAGCGGTATAACCCCGAATGCAGCAATACAGCGTCAGCAAGTAGAAGAGCGAATAGAGCAACTCCGTCCGCTGAATCACGTACGTTACCGCCTCGGTCGTCAGCGGGTGAACGGCCCACAGCAAGGCCGTGGCCGCTGCATAGTCGGTTGCAGCTGCTCCCCAGCGGTCCACAAATGCAGGCAACAACAGCGTCCGGCGCACCACGCCCAGCACCAGCATAGCTCCCGCTGCATGGACAATAAGATTGAACAAATGGTAGCCAAAGACCGTGTGGCCCCCGAGCGCATAATTGATTGCCAGAGACAGGTTCACAATCGGCCGACCTTGCACCGGATAGCCTCCGCCGGGCGGCGAAAAAACGGCAGCAACGTTCCAAAGATTGTAAATGGTGGGGTTTTCCAGAATGGCCGGCAAATCATCAAAGAAGAAAGGCAGGAAGAGGCTGTTTGCGTAAGCGGCGGCGACTGCCGCCGTTACTGTGCCGGCCCAGACAGCCAGACGAAAGTCGCGCCGCTGCCGCGCCTGCCCTTCAACAGCAACTGCGGAATCCGCCAGAGTGCCGCGGCGCTGGTCCGCTCGCTTGCGTTTTGAAGTTCTTCCCATTGGGTGTTCCGGCTATCCGTGCGTCGGATTTCGCCCGATGGATCGGGGGTAGGCGGTCGGAAGCCGCGTTTCGGATGCTGGAAGCAGGGGGCGGAGAGCGTCAAGATGCAAATAGTCTGGCACCCATTTGGTGCCGTTTTCCTGGGAGGGCATCTCCCGGAATCGGCAGATGCCCCCGATTTTATGCGGATTTTGCTGGAACCCGACAACCCAAAACGTCAACGCTTGAAAGCATGAGCGGACGACAACGCCACGGACGGCACCATTTTCTGGACTTGGCCGTTACGATCCGCGGTTCTCTCGAAGACAAAGATTTTGGATTGAAGCACCACGCCGCATCGTCTTTCATCCGTTCCACGATGCTGATAAATTTCAAATATCTTTGGCAAAACGCTTTTGCTCCGGGCGGCGCTATGACCTGGATGCTGGTCCTACCAGTTTCATACCGCTTTCAGTTTCTTTTTGGTCGGAGCCAAAGGCAACGTTAGCTGATGGACGGAAAACAACGGAATCATGGCAAAACAACCGCAACCTCGAATTGAAATCATCTCGACGGGCACGGAGATTCTTCAGGGCTTGTATCCCGACACCAACGCCCAATGGCTCAGCCAGCAGTTGGCGGGGCTCGGGCTGTCCGTGGCAGGCCACGCGGCGGTCGGCGATTCCCAGGAAGACCTCGAGCGCCTTCTCGAGGGAATGATCCGCCGGTGCGATGTGGTCATCATTTCCGGTGGCCTCGGCCCGACGGTGGACGACGTCAACCGATACGCCATCGCACGGGCTTACGGCTGCGAATTGGTCGAAGACGAGCAGGCCGTGCAGCACATTCGGGATCGGTTTGCGCGGCGCGGTCTGCCCTTTGTCGAAAACAATCGCGTGCAGGCGTTGGTGCCGCGGGGAGCGCAGGTCCTTTACAACGACTGGGGCACCGCGCCCGGATTCATTCTCGAAAATGACAATGGGCGGGCCGTGCTGATCGCCCTGCCCGGCCCGCCCCGCGAACTGCAACCGATGTTCGACCGCTGGGTCCGCCCCTGGCTGCTCGAGCGGTACAGGCTGGATACGAAACTGACGACCTTAACGCTCCATACGATAGACCTGCCGGAATCGCAGATCAACGCAGCGATCGCCGACCTGTTTCGCGCCGATCCCGACGTCTATGTCGGCCTGCTGGCTGCCGGCGGCAAGGTGGATATCCGCTTGACCGCGCGCGGCTTCGATGAGATGACCATCGAGCGGAAACTGAGCGGCTTCCGCCGCCAAATCGAGGCGCGTATCGGCGCAGAATCCATCTACGGGTGCGATGACGCCTCGCTCGAATCGGTTGTCGGGGATCTTCTGCGCTCGCGCAACCTGCGCATTGCCGTCGCCGAGTCGTGCACAGGCGGATTGATCGCCGCGCGCCTGACCAATGTCGCCGGCGCCTCGTCGTTTCTTCTGGAGGGGTTTGTCACGTATTCCAACGAGTCCAAGACGGCGCGGCTGGGTGTGGATCCTAACCTCATTGCCCAGCACGGCGCAGTCAGCCGGCCGGTTGCCCGCGCCATGGCCGAGGGGGTTTTGCGCGTCAGCGGCGCCGATCTCGGGCTGGCTGTCACGGGGATCGCCGGACCGACCGGCTGGACGCCCGAAAAGCCCATCGGGATAGTGTTTGTCGCGCTGGCCTGGGGAAATGATTCGACCGTCATCGAGCGGCGCTTTCTCGGCAGCCGCAACGAGAACCGCGCGTATTCAGCCAACGTCGCACTGGATCTGGTGCGGCGCCACCTTCTCCACAGAGGCGGAAAGACATAGGACTGCCGAAACGGATGAAACGAAGGAAACATGCAAGATGTAGGCACGGCCTGTGCATGCCCGGGCTTTTCTGCCTGACGGTATCCGTGTCGTTCGGCGCCGCTTCCACACAATGGCCGATCCCGCCGCCTCCGACGGTGACGATCCTTCGCGCAACGACAGCCCCGCTTCCGCGAGGGGTGGATGCGCGGCCTCCGGTCATGCAATCGTCGGCGTCCACGGCGCCCCTTGCCCGCGCCGCGACCCCGCCGGCGAAATTTGCCGGCGACTTGCCCGCGCCAGCGTCGTCGCCCACCCCGACACTGCTCCCGCGGCCAGCACCCATACCAACCGCCACACCGATTCCCCAACAGCCTTTTCGTTTTATCTATACTCCGCCGCTGAGCGTCGAAGAAGCGGCCTCGCTAATCCGCGCTACCGTGGATATCCTCTCCATGAAGGACCCCGCCACGCTCGTTGCACGCTGCCAGAAAGCCTGCGAAATCATGGACGCCGTCAGTGCATATCTGAACGTGCTCGACCGCCGGCATTCGTCTCTGGCCTCGTATCAGTGGCACTTGGTGGACAGCGAAAAGGTGGATGGGCCGGGCGTGGATCGGGACATCTTTCTGGCGCGGCCCGTGATTCACAACGTTTCGGCCATCAGTTTCGCCGCCTCCTTCGGCGACGTGCTGATTCACTCCGTCGAGGTTCAGGACGCCAACGGGCAAACCACGACCTTCACCCTCAAGCGGCTCGTCGAGGAAAAATATCCCCATGAACAAATCTGCTATCTGTTCTTCCCGACCGCCGTTCGCAGCGTCGCCATACAATACGAGGCCAAAACGCGAACCACCCGCACGCCGCGGCTGGCTGTCTTTGCCGGCATCGCTCTCGAAGAGGAATACTTGAAACAAGCGCTGTGGTACTTGCGATACGCCCGGCGCGAAGCCATTCAAGCCGCCCTCCTCTCGCCCAACACCGACGCCCATCTCCACGCCGCCTGCCAGAACTTGCGCCTCGCCGCCCAACGCCTCATCCGCTTTCGAATCAACGCGCGCTGACATGACCTTTGGCCGCGACCAAAAGATCTTCGCCAGACGGCTGGATATCACCATGAAAAACTTCAGGGCAGCACAAAAGCCAGCGCAATCGTTTGTTCTGCGATGAACGAATACCGCAAAGCGGCCGCTTTTGTCCGACAAGTTTCGACGCACCGAACGCGGCCTGCAGCCCAAACCGAACATGGGATTCTCCATAAAGAGGCATGCATTTTGGCCGGATGTCTAAACGAAAGAATCAAAAGCAAGAATCGAAAGCGTGCGTTTTTTGTTTGCCTTCCGGTTCATGCGTCGCTTATCTTCCTGCTGATTTGTCCATTTGCAGAGGGGGAAGAAAACCCAAACCACAACAACGCACGGCAAGAACCTGCGACTCGTTGAAACGGGCATCCTGTCTGGCAGAAATGCGAAGCAACTCATGCGGCTGAACTTGCTCTTGTTCCCGTTCCCCGTGCTTTTGGTCGCCGGAACGATGGTCGGCGGCGGTAGGTCTGTTTTTCCGGCCACAACCCCCACGGCGGGCCTAATCCTGCCCGAAAGACCGCCTTTTTCTCCTGTTGCCACGTCTTCCTTCATAGATTATTTTAAACAGTCCCAGGGTGCGACCACCGCTTCCCTACTGGCCACTACAGCCACCCTGATGGTTGTCGAAGGCATGAGCACGGCGACTGCGCCGACCACCATCCCGCTGTGGCTGGCCGGCCCCACCACCGGGTCGGTTCTGGGCATTCCTCTCCCGCTGTCGCTCGAACAATGTGTGGCGATCGGCCTCGAATTCAACTTCGGGCTGCAAAACAGCCGGCGCGACGTGCGGATCGCGGCCTCGCAATACCGCCAGGAACAGTTTGAGTTTGTTCCCTTCCTCGACATTTTTTCCGGTTACAGCTATGCCGACAGCAAGACGGGGATTCGCGACGGCTCTGGTCTGGAGCAAACGCGCATGCACGATCTCAATGTCGGCGTCCAGGTCCGGCAGAACTTTCCCACAGGGGGCGATTTGACGATTCGGCAACAACTCGACCGGCGGCGGCTGTGGGAACAGCGGCGCGTGGAAACCGTGGACCCGGTGACCGGACGCGTCAGCGTTTCGCACCCGTCGGAGCGAACGTACGATTGGGAGAACTCGCTGGATATCAGGGCCCGCCAGCCGCTTTTGCGCGGCGGCGGCCTGACGGTCGGCATGGCCAGCTTGCGTCTTGCACGCATTGCGCAAATTCAATCGGAAATCACCAACCACATCCGCCGCCGCGACCTCGCTAACAGCATCATCCGGTCCTATCTGGTCATTTTGCAGCGCCAGCTCGATGCGCGCGTCAGTCTCGATGCCATTCGCGAGAAAAAGCGGTTCTACGACGAAACGATCGTCAAACATGAATTGGGCGAGATCGCCGAAAGCGAAATCTGGCGCGCCAAAATCCAATGGCTTCAGGAACAACAGCGGTCGCGCCAATTGCAACAGTCCTTTCTCGATTCGCTCGACTCGCTCCTTCTGTTGATGGGCCTGCCGCTCGAAACCCCCTTGCGCCTCGAAGAGTTCACCGGGCAGATCAGCGACCTGGCCGTTCTGGGTCTGACCGATCCCGACGCCTGTGTCCGCGAGGGACTGGCCCGCCGGCCCGAAATCCTCGCGGCGGACCTGGCCATCCGCCGCGCCCAGATTGACGTCGAAGTCGCCAAGAACGGCCTTCTTCCTTACCTCGACCTCGAAGCCCGCTACGGCGACGACGAGCAAGGGCCCCATCTGCGCGACGTCCGCGACCTGGACCGCAGCCGCACATGGTCGTTGGGCACCCTGTTCGACTGGCCTTTTCCCAACATGGCCAATCGGCAGGCGCTGACGCGGGCCAAATTGCGGCTGGAAAAGGCGCTGACCGACCGCCAGAGCCTCGAGCGCGACATCACGGAAGAAATCCGACGGCTCCATCGCGCGCTGCTGTCCAACGAAGAGCGCGTAAAAATTCTCGCCGAGACCGTCGCTCTCGCTGAGCGCAGCCTCCAACTGGAAAATGCCCGATTCTACTATGGCGAAAATACAAGCACCGAAGTCCGCCAGGCCCAGGACGACCTGTTCCAGGCGCGCACCGACTACAACAATGCCAAACTGCGCTATCAGTCCGACCTGGCCAGCCTGTATCGCGCACTGGGCCGGCCGCTATACAGCGAAGACCTCGAATTGTCGGATCTGACCTCGCCGACAGCCCATGTCCTCAACGAGTAACATGCCCTTCTGTCACATCAGCGGGGGAAAAACGGCAAACTGAAGATTGGAACAATTAGCGATTTCAGTTTGCAGTTGGAGTCCAAATTCCGACAGCAGCAAAGAAAAACGCTTTTGGCGCACAGGTTTTGCTGCACAAGCCGCGCGCCAAAAGCGTGAATATCCAAACAATAGAACCCTGCGTCTTGCCCTTTACTTCTTGATCTCGAACAGAATCTTGCACTTCGGCAGGGCGGCCCGAAGTTCCTCGACCGCCGGCGCCGTCATTTTGACCCCCCGAATGTCCAGCAACTCCAGCGTGGTTATTTGTTTTAAGTCTTTGACTGCCGAATTCGTGAATTTCTTGTTCGCTCGCAGCGACAGAACCTTCAGCGACTTGTAGCCCAGCAAAACCGGCATGCTCCCCGTCGTAATCTGCGTGCTGCCCAGTTCCAGCCGTTGCAGATTCGACAGGTCTTTCAGCTGCGCCAGTCCGGCGTCGGTTGTCCGCGTGTGGCTCAGGTCCAACTCGACCAGGTTCTTCATGGCGCCGATTGTAGCATAGCTGTCGGGTGTCAATTTTGCGCGCGATAGATAGAGCGCCCGCAACTTCGGCAGGTCCTTCAGGTTCGCCAGGCCCTCGCCCTTGATCAGCGTTCCGCGCACGTTCAGCGTTTCCAGATTGGTCAGTCCCTTCATCGGCTCCAGGATCGGATCGCCCAGACGCACTTTCGAGATCGTGAGCGACTTGAGCGCCTTGAGATCGGCGAGGTTCTGCACGCCTTCCTCGCTGATTTGCGTGCGCGTCAATTTCAAGTGCTCCAGCGAAGCCAGCCCTTTGAGGTGGGCCAGACCAGCATCGGTAATGGCCGTCTGTCCGAGATAAAGCGCCCGCAGTCCGGTCAGCTTGCCCACAATCGCCAGGCCGTCGTCGGTAACCGGCGTTCCGCCCAGATCGAGGACGTCAAGGTCGGTAGGTTTGAGAGAGGCCAGCGGCTTGAGGTCTTTGGCCGCATCGCCGACAACCTTGAGCAAAACCTCGTGGCCTTCGGGGATTTTGACTTCGCCCTGGGCCGGACCGATTTCCTTCCAGGCTTTCGGATCGCGGACACCCTGCTCGCGCACCATGACTTTGCCGATAGCGGCGGATGGAAATGTGAGAGTCCGCGCTGGATTTTTCGCCGCAACCGCCGGTTTTTCGCCCGCAGGGGCGGCTTCCTTGGCCGGTTCGCCCGCACAAGCCCACACGGCCAGGCTGAAAGCCAGAACTCCGCTCAACACCGTGGATTTTAGGGATCGAAACATAACCTACCTCCAAAAAAAATCGTTAGAACAGCCGACACAGAAGAGAAGACCTGTCCAACTGGGGAAAGGATTGTCAAGCGCGAGTGTGAAAAAAAGTGGCTGAGCCATGTCGGGGCATGCTGTTTTTTGCTTGATTGACACACGCCGGGGGGCTGGCATAGCAATGCATCCGGCGCGCGGAAAGGACTTCCCATGAACTGCCCCATTATTGGGATCACTGCAGGACGCGTTCTCGGCGACGGTTCCCGCGAGCGCCGTCAATATGTCTGGTTTGGCGCCGGCCGTCCTTATGTGGTCGAGGTTGGGCGCGCCGGCGGTGCGCCGTTACTTCTGCCACCGCTGGCCGACCCCCAAGTCTTGCGCGCCGCTCTCGCCCGTCTTGACGGCCTGCTGCTGTCCGGCGGCGGCGATATTGCCCCCGCCCTTTTCGGCGAGGAGCCCCATCCCGCCGCCAACCTTATTGACACCGACCGCGACCGCATGGAAATCGAAGCCGTGCGCCGGGCGGTCCGCCAGGGCCTTCCGGTCCTCGCTATTTGTCGCGGTATTCAAGTGCTCAACGTGGCACTTGGCGGCAGTCTGATTCAGGACATTCCGACGCAGATCGCCAATCCCGTGCGCCACTCGGGATCAGACCTTATGCCCTGTCTCAGCCATTCCATTTGCGTCGAGAAAGATAGCCTTCTGGCCTCTCTGATCGGCGCGGGGCG
>JADFCW010000011.1 GCA_017161705.1 Candidatus Sumerlaeota bacterium
CACGCTTCGCACTCTTTGCACAGACAATGCGTGACGGCGCTGCCGTCATTGGGCGAAATGGACACGCAGTCCCTGGTGGGGTCTTTGCGCAGCTGCTCGATGCACTCGCGCGCAATGTGCTCGATGAGCGAACGGTTCGATACGCACAGTTGGGCGCGGCGGCCCTGATCGCCCCTGGTGTTGTCGCGCGTACCGTCCGGCTGCAAGGCGAACCATTCGGGACGCGTTTTTGAAAAACGCGCCCAGTAGCTGCCGTAGGCGTGGCCGTAGCTGCCGTTATAGCTGCCGCCGATGCGATGGAAGCGAAACCAGATGTCCGAGCCGGCAATGTGGCGCTTGAAGTCCTCGGCCTTCCAGCCCAGCTTGTCCAGTCCGGTCTGGATCCGGTCGCTGTAGCCGATGTTGCGAATCGTGCGTTTTCGCAGGATGGGCGCGTAGCGGAAATTGATCTCGCCGATTTCGAGGGTGGATTCTTTGGGAACGACCTGGCCCAGTTCGCCCGGCCACAACACCCGCACGCCCAGATAATCTTCGGCAAATTGCTCGACAGCCCATAGCGTGCCTTCGAGAGGCACGCCGTCGGGGCGCGCATCGTCGCCGATGAGAACCAGGGCGCCGGGGAAGGTCTGGATACGGATTTCTTCGAGCGCAAGCGCCGCCGGATCGAGTCCCAGCGCCCGCGTCCGATTTGTCTCGCCCACAAGAATCAGCAAGTCCCGGGTTGCAGGGGGAAGATCTTTCTCCGCGCGAATGGGAATGCGCGCGCCGCTGATTTTCTCGATCCACATCTGTAATTCGTTGGCGGCGGCGCGTGCTGCCCGCGTCGGTTTGTCGGCCACGAGGATAACCGAGGCCGGCTTGCCGTCTCGAACCAGAACCGCCGCGGTGCCAATCGCCGGCGCGAAAGCCATTGCCGCCAGCAGGCCTGCAAAAACTCTTCGGATCATTTTTGCCCCCTCTTTGTGGAATTGTATTGACCGCACGGCGTGGACATTGGCAGGCAGAGGACCCGTTTTCAAAGCTTTCCGTTTCGATTTGACAAGCGGTGCAGAGGCGCTTTTTGGGTTATACCCATTAGGCCTCGACAGGAGCGGACGAACGATGAAGAAAATACCGACCCTGATTGCATGTTGGGCAGCGCTGGGTGTCGGTCTTGCAGCTGCCGCGTCGCCGCCGGCTGAGGCATTTGTAAAAATTGCTCCGGACGGCCGCGGATTCGTTGCCGGCGAGACCGCGTGGCACCCGTTTGGCTGTAACTACTTCGACCCGCATACAGGTTGGGCGCCAAAGATGTGGCGGGAGTTCGACGCCGGCCGCGTCGAGGAGCATTTTCGCGTAATGCAACGCCTCGGCGTCAAGGTGGTGCGTGTGTTTCTGGCCGCACAAAGATTCTACTCTGCGCCGCCGCGGCTGGAGCCGGAGGCGTTGGAGAAATTCGACCGGCTTCTGGATATCGCGCGCCGCTATGGCCTCCGCGTTCATCCTGCAGGTCCTGACGCGTGGGAAGGCAACCCGCCGTGGCGGCAGGGCGATATTTTCGCCGACGAGACGGCGCTGGCGCATCAGGTTGCTTTTTGGAAATCGTTCGCGGGGCGGTACAAAAACGAGCCGGCGATCTTTGCATACGACTTGTTGAATGAACCGCACGTCGGCTGGTCAGGCCGCGCAATGGAAAACGCCTGGCGCAAATGGCTCGCGGCTCGCTACGGAACAATCGAAACGCTGCAGGGGGCTTGGGGAGAAGAGGCGGCATCCTTTGCCGCATTCGAGGCGATTGCCGTTCCGCGCGACGAGGCGGCAAGCGCCTCGCGCATGCTGGCAGACTACCAGCGTTTTCGCGAGTTCGTCGGGGAGCGCTGGGTCAAGGAGCAAGTGAACGCGATTCGGTCGGCCGACCCGAATCACCTGATTACGGTGGGATTCATTCAGTGGACGGTGCCGGTTCTGCATGGGCGGCCGTCGCGCTATGCGGGATTCCGCCCGGCGCACATTGCACCGTATGTGGATTTTCTCTCCGTGCATTTTTATCCGCTATGGGGCGACCCGTTGCGGTCGGACGAGGAATTCAACCGCAACCTGGCCTATCTGGAATTTCTATTGCGCTATGTGCGCGCGGGCGATCCCAACAAACCTGTGGTCGTGGGGGAGTTCGGATGGTATGGCGGCGGGCGCACGTCGGATCGCGCGCAATTCAGAACCGAGGCGGACCAGGCGCGATGGTGTCGCGCCGCGGTGATGCAGGGCCGCGGTGTGGCGGCCGGCTGGTTGAACTGGGCCTATGCGGATACGCCGTCCGCGCGCGACATTACGAAGTTTTCCGGATTGGTCGCCGAGACCGGAAAAACCAAGGCGTGGGGCGAGGCGTTTGCGCAGTTGGCGCGCGAGCCTGCGCTGTGGCTCGGCACGGGAAACCCGCCGGCGCGCCGTTTTCGCTTCGACGTCGAGCGCGCGCTGGTGAACCCGCCCGCCGGCGATAAAGCGTTGACGCAGTATCTGGAAATGTGGAAGGCCGATAAGCGATGCGATCTGGAAGTATCGCAATGAATTCTGCATCGGGAGTCCAGCCATGTCCCAACCAACCTTTACCCGGCGGCGGTTTATGAAAACGACATCGTCGCTCGCCTCGGGCATGCCTTTTCTTCAGCCCCGGAAAGCCCGGAAGCCCAATCTGCTCGTTCTCTGGACCGATGAGCAGCGGGCCGACACCATGGCCGTCTATGGGAACACGCGGATTCAGGCGCCGAATCTCAACCGCTTTGCCAAAGAATGTGTTGTCTTCGAGCACGCATACGTCAGCCAGCCCGTTTGCACGCCGTCGCGCTCGACTGTGCTGACCGGCCAGTGGCCCCATGCCAGCACCTGCGTGGAGAACAACATCCCGCTGCCCGCGCAGATTCCCTGTTTCCCCGAAATCCTCAGCGATCCGGAATACCGCACCGGCTATTTCGGCAAGTGGCACCTTGGCGACGAGATCTTTCCGCAGCACGGCTTTCAGGAGTGGGAGAGCATCGAGGACCAATACGCGCAATACTACAGTGCGGGCCGCGACAAGAGCGCCAAGAGCTCCTATTGCCAGTTTCTGCTGGAGAAGGGCTATCAGCCGGATCAGGACAGCGGCGTGTTCAGCCGCAACTTCTGCTCGCGGCTGCCCATCGAACACTGCAAACCCAAGTTTCTGGAAATGAAGACCTGCGATTTCCTGAAGCGGCACCGCGACGAACCGTTCATTCTCTACGTCAATTTCCTCGAACCCCACATGCCGTTCAACGGCCCGCTGAACGACCTTCACGATTGGCGCGAGGTCACACTCCCGCCCAATTTTGACGACCCGCTCGAAGACAACGAGCCGCTGCGCTACCGGCGCTCGCGCGAGCAGACCATCCGCAGCGTCAATCAAGGTTGCGATCTGTCTACCGTCGAGGGCTGGCGGCAACTGATCGCCCGCTACTGGGGACTGGTTGCCCAAGTGGACCGCAGCGTCGGGGCGATCCTAAAAACTCTCGCCGATCTTGGGCTCGACGATGACACGATCGTGGTCTATACCAGCGATCACGGCGACATGATGGGGTCGCACCGGATGCTGGCGAAGACGGTGATGTACGAGGAGTCGGTCGGCGTGCCGTGGCTGATGCGGATTCCATCGCTGGGCCGCCGCCAGAGAATCATTCGCGGGCGGTTCAGCCACATTGACCTTGTTCCGACGCTGCTCGACCTGATGGGCCGTCCCATGGACCATGCCGTTCCCGGCCAGAGTCTTGTGCCGCTTCTGCGCGGAGGCAAGCTCGCCGAAGACCACGTCTATATCCAGTGGAATCACCGGCCGGAACGGGACGCGGCGGCGCGGCAGAAAAAGAAAACGGCGGCCGGCGAGGAGGGTGGCGGCGGCAATGATTTCGTCCGCACCGTCATCGCGCCCGACGGCTGGAAACTCTGCCTGAGCGACCGCGACAAGTGTCAGTTGTTCGATCTCAACCGCGATCCCTACGAGACCACTAACCTGTTCGACTCCGGCCGGCACGACGAGGTGATTCGGCGGCTGACGCAAAAGATCCATGCATGGCAGAAGCGCGTGAGCGATCCGGTGGCAGTTTAGATTCTTTCGGTTGAAGAGCGAGTTGTACTTCAAGCCGTAATTGATGAAAATGACGACCCGACCGCGCGGAGTTCAAACTTTAGTTTGCCGCATTGCTCCTCGCTCTTTTGCCGATGGATCAAGTATCAAATTCTAGCGGCTTACAATTTCATCCCTCGGAGGCATGACATGAAACGCAGGGTTCTACTGTCGGCGGTGTTGGGAATCATGCAGGCGGTGTCGGGGGTCTATGCGGCCTCGTTTGACGTCCGCGCCTATGGGGCCAGGGGCGACCGCAAGACCAACGACCAGGCAGCGATTCAGGCGGCGCTGGACGCCTGCTCGAAAGCAGGCGGCGGGACTGTGTATTTCCCCGCCGGCGACTATCTGTCCGGTTCGCTGCGCATTCCGAGCCGCGTCACACTCCATATTGATTCGGGCGCAACGCTCTATGCAAGCACGGACGCTAGGGACTACAAGACCACAGGACGGGGGCAGCTGCTCGTAGCCCAAAAGGCCGAGCACATTGCCATTGTTGGCGCCGGCCGCATTCACGGCCAGGGCACCGCCGACTACGGCCGCGGCAAGGGGCAGAAAGAACCGCCCGCCTTCCGTACCGGCATTTTGCTGTTCGAGGACTGCCGGAATATCCTCGTCCGCGATGTTACCATCCTCTACAGCGACGCGTGGACGCTGCACTTCCGGCGGTGCGAAAATGTGACCGTGGACGGCGTCACCATCCACAACAATTACTATCGCACAAACTCCGACGGAATAGACCCCAACTCGTGCCGCAATGTGCGGATTTCCAACTGCCACATTGTCGCCGGCGACGACTGCATCGTGCTGAAGGCCACCGAACCCTACCCGTGCGAGAACGTCGTGGTAACCAACTGCACGCTGGAGACCATCGCCACGGCGCTGAAACTCGGCACGGAGTCGCAGGGGGATTTCCGCAACATCCACTTTTCCAACTGCACCATTCGCAACTCGCCCGTCGGCATCGGCTTCTACATGAAGGACGGCGCGACCATGGAGCGCGTGACATTCTCCAATATCTCCATCGAGACCTCGACGCCGACCATTCACAGCGCCTATCCCATTTTCATGGATATCGAGAAACGGCACAAGGACTCGAAGATCGGCCGCATCCGGGATATTATCTTCCGCGACATTCAAATCGCCTCCGGCTACGGAAGCCTGCTGCAGGGCATGCCCGAAAGTCCTATCGAGAACCTGACGCTCGACACGATCACCATCCGGGCCGATCAGGCCTACGACCAATCCAGGAGAAACAAGCATATCGGCGGCAAGCGGACCTACCGAGACGAGCGGGATACCCTATACACGCGGCGGCCCAGCTATTTGACGCTTGCGCATGTTCGCGGACTGTGGATGAACAATATCCGCGTTGCGATTGCGCCGGAGGCGTTCGCCCAATTCGAACGTTCGGCGGTCAGCCTGCATGAGATCAACGACGCAATCGTGCGCGGGGTTTTTCGCAGTCCCGCGGGGGCGGGCGGCTCGCTGCCGGTGATCGCGCTCGAAAACTGCCGCGACGCGGTGGTGGCGGAGTGGGGTGCTCCTCCAGGAACGCCCGCTTTGGTCGGACTTCGCGGCGCGCGGACCGCCAACATCCGGTTGCGCGATAATTTGCTAGGCGAGGGTGTACGGGAAACCAGCGCCACTGAGGAAATCGAAAAAAGCATAACGAAACAGTGAGTACGAGCGGAAGCGCTCAGGGCCAGAAACAGGATGGGTGCAATTGCCAAAGCGCACTGAGCGGACCGCGCGAACGGAGCAGGGTCCATCTCCTGCCGACGATGTCCAAGACATCCGCGATGTCCCTGCTCCATAAACCGCATAATTCAAGGAGAGCCTCATGAACTACCGCCGCGTCATTCCCTGTCTGGACACGAAGAACGGCCGCCTCGTCAAGGGCATCAATTTTGTCAATCTCCGCGAACTGGGCGATCCGGCCGAGGCGGGCGCTGCGTATAGCGCCGCCGGAGCCGACGAACTGGTCATCCTCGACATTACAGCCACGCTCGAAGGGCGTAAAACTCTGCTCGATGCCGTCAAGCGCACGGTTGGTGCTATTTCCGTCCCGCTGACCGTCGGCGGAGGCATCCGGACGCTCGAAGACATCGAGGAGATTCTCAACCTTGGCGCGGCCAAGGTCTCCATCAACACAGCCGCCGTCCAGTCGCCGAAGCTGATCGAGGATGCGGCTGTCCGGTATGGCAGCGACCGCATTGTCGTGGCCATTGATACGCGCAAGTCGGCGGCCATGCCGTCGGGCTTCGAGGTGATGATCAGCGGCGGGACGCGCCCGACCGGCCTGGATGCGGTCGAATGGGCCAAAAAGGTCGAGGAACTCGGCGCCGGGCAGATCCTGCCCACCAGCATGGACGCCGACGGCACCCAAGCCGGCTACGACCTCCCGATGACGCGCGCGATTGCCGACGCGGTCGTGATTCCGGTGATTGCGTCCGGAGGGGCCGGAACACTGGAACACCTGCACGAGGCGATTGTCGAGGGCCATGCCGATGCGGTGCTCGTGGCCTCGATTGCGCATTACGGCACGTATTCGATCCGGCAGATGAAAGAGTTTCTCGCCAGCCGGGGAATTCCCGTCAGGCTATAAATTCGTGTGTTTTTGATCTTTATTAACGCAAGCCGGGTTCAAAAAAGACCACCCGTATTGCGATATCTTGGTTGACGGCTAAAACGAGCTGTTATAGACTTTTTTTTGAAGGCAGGGTGAACAAGGCGGAGAGGAAAGGCTCCGGCGGTGCAAGTGTGATGAGTTTGCGCCAGATCCAACGGCAAAAGGCAGCGGGGTTCTCCCTGATCGAAACCCTGACCGTCCTCATCATCATGGGCATTCTGACCTCGTTTGCCATTGTCGTTTATGGCGGATACCGCCGGGCGGCGCGGGCAAAAAGCGCGGCCCGCCAGTTCGAGAATCTTTTCAACACAGCTCGCGCGCTAGCCATCAATCAGAACGCGTACTTCCAGGCAGTGATAGACCCCAACACATCGGGGTTGTGGATAGATCAGGTGGACGGGAGCGGCCGGCTGGTCGCCCCGAAGGTCACCACGCCGGAAATCTGGTCGGCCTATGTGCGCTTGATCGAGCTGTCGGTCAACGGGATCCCCGCTTCGCCGGCTCTCATTCGCATCCTGTTTCGCCCCAACGGGACGTCGGATGCGGCGCGGCTGGTGTTGTTTTGCGAAGGGGGAACGGCCAGAGCGGCAGGAGAATTTATCACCGTCAAATTGTATTCCCCTACTGCCCGCAGCCGCACCTTTGCGGGAAACCGTCCCTGAAGCACACGGAATGAAGGAAGAGGCATGAATGCGGAAAGAGGAAATCCTCAGTAATTTCACAACCAAGGGCGGCGGCCGGAAAGCAGGCGCGGGTTTGTCGGTCAAAGCGGCGGGCGATGGCTTTTCGAGAAAACACCGATTGGCCGTCCGCGAGGGAGAATCCGCTGTAGCCTGTCTTCTGAGACCGTCTTCCTTCCGCCGCCTGAGTTCATTTTCGCTCCTCGAAGTTCTAATCTCGCTGGTCATCCTGCTGGTGGGCATTCTGGCGATTCTTCTGTATTTTCCGAACGTATTGCGGGCCAACGACCGTGCAATGATGCTGTCGGAAGCGGCATTTCTGGCGCAGCGCAAGGCCGAGGAAATTCGGCGCGATGCGGATCAGGCCCGCCGGCTCATCGTGGAAATCCGCCGGCGAACCGTGCCGACGGCGCCTGTGGTCTTCCCCGAAAACCCCAACCTTGCCTATAGTTTCTGCGGCGTCTCGCTCCTGGATCCAACCGACGATCCGGGCGATCCGACTGACGACCGGGGCGTCCCCCGCATTATCGTTCAATATGCGCCGGGCTATCGGGCGGACAGCCGCCCGTTGTATGAGTTGCGGTTCAATGAATAGAGCATTCCCCGAAAGCAAAAATGCAGTCGTGAAGCGGACGAACAACGTGGACGTGAAAGGGCGAAAACGGATGGATGTTCCGCTGCGGAGAAAGCCCGCCTCTGCCGCGGGATGGACTCTGGTCGAGTTGCTTGTAGCCCTCGCCGTCGCCATGGTGTTTCTCGGCGGCGTCGCGGCGGCCTTCATTCAGATTCTCCGCATCAGCGACCGCTCCGAACGGGTCAGCGAGGCCTACCAAAACGCGCGCGCGGCGGTCGAGACCATGGCCATTTCCATCAAAGCCGCCGCCATTGTTGCTTCGCGGCCAGCCCAGCATTTTCAAGGCGCCAATGTGCCGACCCTCGCCGGCGACCGGATAGACAACGACCGGGACGGCCGGATAGATGAAGAACAACCCAACGGACGAGATGACGACGGCGACTGGGCGCGCCAACACAACGACCGTCATGCGCAAATCGGCACGGCGATCGAGCGGGCTGCATGGGCGGGACGCGCCGATCTGGGCGATGAACTGGTGGACGAAGATTGCGTGTTTCACAACGACCAGCTTTCGTTTTTGGTTTTTCCCAGCCGGCTGATTCCCGGCAGCCGAAGCGAAATCATCTCGTTCTCCATCGGGAGCTGGGAAGGGGAGAACCACGTGCTCTTACAGCAGCGCCTGCCCAATCCTGGTTCAGGCGCCCCGGCCGAAATCGCTCCGCTGGCTCACAACGTCCTGGGTCTCAATTTTCTGTACTGGGATCCCAACAGTGCCGAGCCGTATTGGACAGAAACATGGGACGCCATGGCGGGGAATTTTCCGCCGCCCGGACTCGAGCTGCCGGCCTCGGTATATATCTCCGTAACCGTATATGCCGGCGCTGTGCCGCTCGAACAAGTCGGACCGGGCCAGCCGCTCGAAGTCGTTACGTGCTCAACCATGGTGAACATCGAATCGGTCATCCATGATCCGCGCTATGAAACGATGGTTAGACCGGCACGGTAGCAGACAAACGGGGATGCGCACTCCATGACAAGCAGGATGAAAAAGGGAGAACGGAACCGGCGGCGCGGCTCGACGCTAATCCTCGTCCTTGCCCTGCTTTCCATTCTGATATTGATTGCCGCCACATTGTCCTACACCGCGCGGCTCGAAGAGATCACCTCCCGAAATTTTGCCGATGGGATTCAGGCGCGCATGGCCGCTCAAACCGGCGTGGGCTTTTTCTTCGCATCCGTGGACGGCCGCACCTCGCCGGTCGCCGCGGTGCAATCGGCCGGTCTGCGCAACGGCGGCGAATTCCCGCCGCAAGAGCCTGCCGCATCGTGGTTGTCCTCGCGTGGCCCGTCATCCCCAATGCCCCCGACCGGCTCTACCGGCACGACCCTGCCCGCCATGTCGAGAACCGCCACGACCGTCTTGCCGGCGCCCGGCGGCCAAAGCCGCCCTGCGCGCTTCTCGAACATGGGTGCCGTGGCGACCGACCTCGCCCAGGTCAGCATTATTGACGAGGCCAGCAAGATCAATATCAACCAGCTGGGTTCGTGGGCCGAACTGCGCCGCGCCGAGGCCGGCCTCGATGCCACCCTGGCCAATGCCGCCGACACCTCGGCATCCGGCGTCAGGCCGATTGCACTGGCCGATGCCTTGTATGCCGTTTTGTCTTCGCCCGAAGTGCGTTATCGCGGCGCCACGCCCGACATGGCCCGCAACCTCGCCCGCGCGATTCTTGCCTATCGCTACGGCCCCGACGGCCAGCCCGGAATCGCCGGCTTCGACGACGACGGCGACGCCGCCGTTCTCGCTCGCGATGGTCTGGACAATGACGGCGACGGCCAGGCGGATGAATCGAGCGAGGGAACCGACGAGGCCGACGAGTTCGCGGCCGACCCACGCGTGCCCCCGCGTGGCGACGACCAGCCGTTCCGCCAGGTCGAGGACTTGCTGCGGGTGCCCGGCGTAACGCCCGCCTTGTTCAATGCCCTGCGGCATTATGTCACCGTGTTTTCCGTGAGCGAACGCCGCATCGGAAGCGAGCGGGGCGCGCCGGCGCAGATGGATTTGAACACGGCGGCCGCCGAAGAAATCTACGACCGCGTGCGCGCGGCCTTCCCCTATATGCCGATCGAGACCGTTGCGCAATTTGCCGCCAACGTGGTGGACTATCGCGATGCCGACTCCACTCCCACATTGCTCTATGCGGAGTCGTCGCTCGAACCTATCTTCGGAACCGAGATCACACCGGTGATTTCCGAAGTGTATCCCGACTCGGTGACGGAAGACTTCCGGGGCGACGACGGCGAATATGTCGAGATTTACAATCCTTACGACACGCCCATTCCGCTGTCGGGATGGACGTTGCGAATCAACTCGGCCCACCGCGTGCAGCTCCACGGCACACTGGTTCCCGGCGGCTTTCTGATCGTCACCGACGACTACAACAGCCGGGTGGATGCGCAAACCGAGCCGCGCCAGCCGGGCTCCGGCTCGTTCTACGATGTGTTCGGCGTCGTGCCCAATAGCAGCAACCACCTGATGATCGAGGATCCGAATCTGGACATTCCCAATCAGTCGGGAGTTATCGAATTGTTCGACAAATCCGGGGCTCTCGTGGACCGGTTTCGCTATGGGGGAGACGCAGCGGGCGGCCTGCGAAGGAGTTACCAGCGTAAGGATCCCCGCATTCGTGTCGTGCAGGTCGCCCGCTGCACACCCTATGCTGTCCCCGGCTGGTCGGACATTCAACGGGGCCGGGTGATTTCCTGGCACCTGATCCAGGCGTCCTCCGTTAAAAATGCGCCGTTTCAAAGCGCACTCGAACTGTTCAACATTCCCGCCGTTGTGGCAACCGATCAGTCGGCCGACAGCCTCGCATGGCGCACTCCGCAGATTGGAACTGCAGCCGGTATGGCCTTCAACGAAACCATTGTGGACCTGTTCACAGTCTGGACCGACGGACGGGCACGCCAGGTTCGGACTGCGGCGTTGGCGGCGAACGCCGGTCCTACTACCCTGTCGCGGACGCTTTCGTCAGGCGATTCGGCGGGAGCCGGCATGGCGATCGTCGAGTGCGGCCGGATCAACCTGAACACCGCGCCCGCCCCAGTGCTGCGCGCCTTGCCGGGGATCGCTTCTACGCAGATCGAAACACTTCTGACGCGACGGGCCAATGCAGCGCGCACCGATACGGCAGGATTGCCGGCTCCCTACACGCGCCTGAGCGAGTTGCTGGCGGACGAGGAGTTTTGGGGCGGAGCGCCGCTTTCCGCGCGGCTGAACCGTCTCAGCCAGTGGATCGGCACGATTCATTTTTCGTCGAACGCCTATACGCTGATCAGCGAAAATCGGCCGGAACCGCCCAGCGGGCCGCGTTTGGCCAGCCGATCCAAGATCGAAACACTGATTTCCACCGACCGCGATCAAAATCAAGTTGTCGTTTGGCGGTATGTGGAATAAACTAGAGACGAGAACGGCGGCAGGACTTATGCCCAGGATCAGCCATGGAAAAAGATGCAAATAACCAGTTGACAATCACGCGGAATGGGCATAAACAAGTTCCTTGTAAGGATGTAGATTGGCGCGGCTGCCGGAAATGGCATGGGATGTTGGGGATCGTGAAAAAGCATAGACAATCGGGCTTTACCCTGGTCGAAATCCTCATCGTGGCGGCGTTGATGTCGCTTCTGGCCGGAATTGCCGCCATTAACATCCAACGCGCCTATGTGGACAACCAGCGCAAGGCCACGTACGGCGAAGCCTACAACATAAAAACCGCTCTATGTTTTGCATTTGAGGATATTGGGATCTATCCCAAACTGTGCTTTCTCCAACGCCCCATCCTGTATCTGGCCCCTCCTACATACGCTCCGTTCACGCAACCGGGCGGGCAGTTGGTCAGCGGCTTTGAATATATGGGTTACGAGGTCAACCAGTCGCCGACGCTGGTTCAGCGGGTGGTCAACAACTGGGCGAAAGGGATGGGCTCGCCGGGCTACTTTTCCGCAGGGTCCGGTCGGAGAGGACTGTTTCAAGGCCGGCGCGGCGGCATGTGTCTGATGGAAATCCCGGTGGACATTTACTCCAACCCGGTTCTTGCGATGGGCGAAAGCCGCCCCGTCTATGAATGGCCGTCCGACCCTTGGGGCCGGCCCTATGTGGTGTATATGCTTCGTCTGGCGGGGATGAAATCCAACGGGTTGCCCGATGTGCGGTTTGTCAACAGCTACTCGGAGACAGCCAACTATGCGCTGGCTGTTGTCAGCTACGGCCCCAACGGCATCCCCGGCGGCCGGGACGACTACGATGCCGCCACGCTCAATCAGGGCTTCCAGCTGCGTCTGTATGACCGCTCGAGCATCCCGGGCGTGGATTTCCGCGCCCTGCGGCCGCAGGAATACTCGGCGGCGCGCTGCGAGGCCTGGAGTTTTACCAAACTATTGGGCACTCCGGGGCCGCTGGCCTATCCGGGTGTAATTGATGAAGGCTCCGATGACATTGTGGTGGAGTTTTAGGCAACGAAGACCAAGAGGCGCAGATCACGTGAAACGGTGCAAACAGACACTGGATGCGGCGAGGCGCGGGTTCACGGCCATTGAAATCTCGATGGTCATTACGGTCATCGCCATTCTGGCATTGCTGATCATCCCGTTGTTCCGCGACCGGGTCGAGGCGGCCCGGCGCGCGGCGGCTCAGGCGGAAATTCAGACCTTCGTGAAAGCCGAGCAGTTGGCATTCGCCGACACGGGCTTTTATTTCCGTCTGCAGGATTTGGACAATACCCAGGAGTATAACGACCCGCCTGTCCGGCCCGACCAGGAAGTGCCGATTGCCTGCTGGAACCGCCCCCTGACGCAGGAAGAGCGGCGGAAACTCCACACAGGGCCGGCGTCGTGGAAGGGCCCCTATATCACCATCAACCGGTTCAAATACATGGAGTTGCGCAATGCGATCGTCGGCCTGCCGGAGTTCTTCTGGAGCTACGCCGGCCGCGGCGGGCCGATTATGAACATTCTGACGCCCGGAGCCGCGGACTGGTGGCCTGATCCCAACGTCCCCATTGCCAACATGGGCGACCATCCGGATGACCGCATTCTGGTGGACCCGTGGGGCACGCCCTATTTGTTCTTCGGCACGGGCAGGTTGAACGAGGAAGGCGGCACGTTTGCGGCGCAGGAGAGCGCCTTTGGAAACGCCGCCGTGTTCTGTCTCGGTCCCGATGGACTGCCCGGCGCAGGAACTCTGTATCAGGGAAATCCGACCACGCTCCTGCGCGAATGGGCCATTATCGGCTATGGCGACGACTATAGCGCGTTCTTTTAGGAGAGCGAGGATGCGGCCTTTGAATACACATCGAGCCCCGGCTGGCTTCAGCATCATCGAGCTGTTGATCGCGGTTATCATCATCGGCATCCTCGTAGCGATCATCATCCCGGTTCTGCTGCGCAAAGCCGAGGATGCCCGGATTGCCGCCGCCGAGTCCGACCTTGAGCACTTGCAGGCGGCGTTGGAACGCGCCTACATCAACACCGGCCATATCTTCCGTTTCTATGTGCTCGATGACGTCGAAGGCGGCGACGGCCGCTATACGCCGGGCGATTTGAGCGATCTGGACGGCGTGCGGGACGAAGAGTTCAATCCCACCGTGGTGGATCCCACCCGAATGTTCATTGACTACAAAACAGGGTTGTTTGACGCCAACTACATTACGCTGTATAGCCGTCTGTCGCGCAATGAGACCGACTTCGGCTGGGGCGGGCCGTATGTGAATTTCAGCCGAATGAAAGACGTGGATATGAATGACATCCCGGAGGACCCGTGGGGCGAGGAGTATCTTCTGTTCACGCCCGAAGGTGTGGTCAACCAGGTCAACGGCACCATTGAAACGTGGTATAGCTTTGTTGCCCGCGACACCGGCGCCAATATCACCATCTACCGGCCGTTTTTTGACCGTTTTACGATCCTGTCGAAAGGGCCCAATGGTGCGCCAGGCGATGGCACGGCGTTCAATGCGCGGTTCGGCCAGGGCGACGACCTGTTCCGGCAATTCTGAGGGAGATCAAACCATATCCCGCCCATCGCGCGCGGGAAATCCAATCGAGGAAACCGAGAGCGACTCCAATAATAGATCAAGGAGCAAAAGACGACATGAAAACCGCAATGCACCGATTCCGCCGCGACCGTCGCGCCGTCACCCTGACCGAGCTGCTGGTGGTCATCGCCATCATCGGCTTGCTGGCCACCATCGCCATCCCGGTCTATCTCAACAAAATGGAACTGGCCCGCGTGCGCACCGCCCAGCTGGAATGCAAGGAAATTGCCCTGGCTGAAGAACAGTGTGCGATTCTGCATGGCTTTTACGTGCCCATCCAGGTGCTCGACGATGTGCGCGAGGATCCGGGCGGCGCGTCCATTCCCGTTGCCGACTCGCTCCTGAACGAGTCCATGAGCAACGTGTATCTGATAGACCCGACCATTCGGGCCAGTGATCAGGCCACCTTCGGCCAGCTCACCCTGGCCGACCAGATGTTCCCCCGCGTCCAGGAACTTGTCCTGACGTGGCAGGGCCCCTTCCTCAACGCACAGCGCACTTACCGCAGCCCGCTGTCCGTGGGCACGATTCGCAATACCGACGTCCGGCGCGACTATCCCCTCGACCCGTGGGGCCAGCCCTATCGCTTCTTCTCTCCGGTTGGAGTCATCGGCACCACCGCTTTCGAGGTCAATTTGAATAACATGGACACCGATTCGTTCAGCGACGGCCGTATCTTTGTCCGTTCCGGCGTTCTGGATCCCTACGACCGTTACGCCATCGGCAGCCTCGGCCCCAATCAGGTTTTTGACCAACCGGGCACCCTGGGCTACGACGATATTCACTATGAGTTCGGTTTTAACCCCGATGTGACGGCATGGTTGCGGTTCATTCGCTAAGGCAGATTGGGCGCGAGGCAAGGTTCACGCGGCAGGATTGGCATAGATGAAACGCTCGACGGGGGGCATAACAATTATCGAACTTCTGGTGGTGGTGGCGATCGTGGGGCTTCTGGCCACCATCGCGTATTCGGTTTATTCAGGGCACATATTCCGCGCCAAAGTGGCCGCCGCCGCAACGCAAATTCACGAATTGGAATTGGCCATTACGCAATACGAAGTGGATACGGGACAGTATCCGCCCAGCAGTTCGGGAACGCGCCTGGCCCCCGGACCCATAGACCCCATCAACGATCCGGGACTGGGCGCCATCGGCTGCGGCTATTTGGTGACCTGCCTGACGGCGAGCCTCAGCGGCAATCCCTACAATCCCATTGATCCGCGATGGCGCGGTCCCTACATCGAAATCAACCAATCGCGGGTCGGCGACGTTTTCGGGCAGCCCCTCGACCCCGCTCAACCTGCAATTCTCCCCCAAGTGCAATTGCTCGACCCCTGGAATACGCCCTACTACTATATTCGCAGCGCCGACTATGCCACATACGGCGGCACGCGCGTGCCCACCAACAGCCCGTTTGCCGCTGAAATTTGGTACAATCCCTCCACCTTTCAGATTGTCTCCTATGGCCCCAACGGCTCCTCGCAACCCCGCCCCTATTTGGGAACCGACTACGACGATATTTCGAATTTCCGCTATTGAAATCCAACCGGCTCTATCTATAGCGTCCAAGTGCCGGCACGGGGCAGGAGAAACTTTTTCGCCCCGGCCATTTGCGCGAAAGGACTTGTCATGAACACACGTTTGTCTCGTCGCCAGTTTGCGCGCCAAAGCGCTGCTTGGATCGCCGTTGCTGCGTCGGGCTCGGCTCTGTCCAGTCAATCCGGCTGTTCGCGAATCGCCGGCCGGAGTTCAGGCGCCGCCCTCCCGGCCAAACGCGTCGGCCGAGCCGGACAGCCTCGTTCGTTCCGCTTTACCATGCTGGATGCAGCGGGAAAACCCATGGGCGAATGGCAGCGCAGGTCCATCTATGCCGCCGATCTGCACTTCGAACCGGAGCGTCAGAAAAACGCGCTCCAGCCCGATGGGACGACCGAGATCACAACTTCGATTCCGGCATGTTCGTTTCATGCCAAAATTCCCGTGGCCGATTTCGGCGATGTCTGGGTGATCGCCGACAACGAAGGGGAAGGCTATAGGACAGAAGCCAAAGGCGTGCTGGATTTTGTTGCCGAGGCCGCGCGCAGCCGCAGAGCCGATGTGGCGCGTTATCTCAAAGCGCACCCGCGGGTGCCTTTTTCGCGCGAATGCCGCGAACGCTTTCAGGCCGCCGAGGATGCTCTGGCCCGGGCAGCCCGCGCTGCAGGCGCCGACGCCGCACGGCTCCACATGGAAGCTCTGGCGCACGGCCTCTGGGCCGGCGAACTAGCCGTTGTCGAGCAGGCGCGCCATGCCATCTCGCGCATGAAGCCCCGCCGCAAGTTCCTCTTTGGCTGCAACACATTCCAATACAAGCCCGACACCCCTTACGCCGAGCTGTTTCCGCAGGTTATGAACTATGGAACGCTTCCATTTTATCTGGCCTCGCTCGAACGGATCGAAGGCCAACCCAACTACGACCGCGTGGACACCATTCTGGCCTGGTGCGAAAAAATCGGCATCCGTCCCAAGGGCCATCCGCTCTGGTGGGGTCACGAAGCCGGCATCCCGCCGTGGCTGGCCGGGGCCGACTGGCCCGACGCCCGCCGCCACTGCGTCCGCGTCGTCGGACGCAGCGTCGAGCGGTATCGCGGGCGTATTGACTGGTGGGACGTGATCAACGAGGCGCACGACTGGGCCAACGGGTTGAATTTTACGCAGGATCAGGAAATCGAGATTACCCGGATTTGTTGCGACACCGCGCGGGCAAAAAACGACAAGGCGCTGGCGGTGGTCAACAACTGCGCTCCTTTCGGCGAATATGCCGCCCAAGGCCGCGTCTACAAGGGCCCTATCCATGAACGGGTGTTTACGCCGCTGGCTTACCTCGAGCGCCTGATCGAAAGCGGCGTCGAGTTCGACGTGGTCGGTGTGCAGATTTATTTCCCCGCGCGCGACATGATGGCCATCGGCAAGTTGCTCGATGAGTATCAGCGCTTCGGCAAGCCGGTTCACATCACCGAGCTGGAAGTGCGCACCAATCCGGGCCGCGGCGGCGTCGAATGGCATGCGCCGTTCAGCGAAAAAATTCAGGCCGACTGGATGGAGTGGTTCTATACGCTCGCCTATGCGCGGCCGCAGATCAAAGCGATCACGTGGTGGGACTTTGCCGAGCCTGCTTTCATTCGCTCGGGAGCGTTTCTGGATGAAAACCAGCGGCCCCGTGAAATCTTTCACCGCCTCAAAGCCCTCAAAAAGTCCTGGGGTTTGGCGTCGTAGCCGCCGACGCGAGGATCCCCCCTCACGAGGCACGTTGGTTTGCGAGGTTTGACGTTGCTGCCTCTATCGGATTGTTGCATTCGATTACTGCATGCGCGCAGCCAGGTGACCGTTAACCTTGATGCCTTGAGGGACAATCTTGATGCGATTCGGGCGCGTATTTCTCCGGCCCGCCTCCTCGTCAGCGTGAAAAAAGACGCCTATGGTCATGGTCTCGCCGAAGTGGCCGCAACGGCACAAAAAGCCGGCGCCGATTATCTTGGCATTGCCTCGATCGCCGAAGCACTTGCTCTTCGACAGACCGGTGTCACCCTGCCGATTCTCGATCTCGGTCTTGCCCTGCCGGAGGAAATCGAACCGGCTCTTGAAAGCGGCATTGAATTGACCGTGGCGTCGCTGGATGACGCTCGGCAAGTATCCGAGGCCGCTGCGCGGCTAAACCGCCGCGCCCGTGTCCATCTTAAAGTGGATACCGGCATGGGGCGTCTGGGTCTTTTCCCCGAGCAGTTGGCCGGCCAGCTCGATGCGCTGGCCGCACTGCCTCATCTCGAATGGGTCGGTCTTTACAGTCACCTTGCGGACGCGGCCGGCAATGCCGCCCTGACCGACGCGCAATGGGGGCGCTTCCGCCGGCTGGCCAGCTCGGTCTCGACATGGCTCCCATTCCGCCATTTGGGCGCCAGCGCCGCCCTTGCCAAAAAACATCTGCATTTCGACATGCTGCGTGTGGGCATCGCAGCCTATGGGGCCGACCCCGACGCGCCGGAATTCGAGCCGGTGATGACGTTCAGAAGCCGCCTTGTGTTTATCAAAGATGTTCCCGCCGGCTGCCCGATCAGCTACGGCGCCACGTATGTCACGACAGAGCCGACGCGGGTCGGCGTTGTGGCCTCCGGCTATGGCAACGGCTATCCGCGCCGGGCGTCGGGCCGCGGTCATGTGATGATCGCCGGCCGTCCGGCGCCGATTCTCGGCCGCATCTGCATGGATCAGATGATGGTCAATCTGAACCGGCATCCGGACGCGAGGGTCGGCGACGAGGTGCTGTTGTTTGGGCGAAGCGGCGGGGACGCGCTGCCGGTCTGGCAGGTAGCCCAGTGGGCCGACACCATTTCGTATGAGGTGCTCTGTTGTGCTGGCATGATGAATCCGCGTCAGTATTTCCCGGCGGCGGAGGCACGCAAAACGTGAAAGGTGCGGCGGATACATTCGGCTGCGGATTGCCCGCACTTCAAAAAAACCACCTCTTCTCCGCTTTCCGCAGGCGCGGCTTCGATTGGCCGCTGAAAAATCTTCCCTGTGAAAAGCCCGTAAATCTTGTCGGGCTTTTTTTATTCCCGAACCATGAACCGCTTGCGGCAGGCCGACCGACTCAATGGCGGAAATGCCGCCGGCCGGTGAAATACAGCGGGATCCGGTGCTCATTGCACGCGGCGATCACGTCTTCGTCGCGCACCGAGCCGCCCGGCTCGATGATGGCCCGGATCTTGTGCGGCGCAATCAGGTCTATGCTGTCGCGGAATGGGAAGAACGCGTCGCTGGCCAGATAGCAGCCCGCGATGGGCGACCGCGCCTTGGCAATCGCGATTCGCAGAGAGTCCACGCGGCTCATCTGACCGGCGCCGATTCCCACGGTCGCTGTCCGCGTCGTCAACACGATGGCGTTGGACTTGACCCACTTCACCACGCGCATGGCGAAGTCCAGTCCGTCGAGATCGCGTTCGTCGGTAAGTTGGACCTCGGTCATGCAGCGCCATTTTTCGCGTGGAATGAATCCGAGGTCGCGATCCTGCACCAGAAATCCGCCGACAAAGGAGCGAATCATCGGTTCGGACGAACGCTCGCTGAACGGCCCTGTGGCCAGAAGCCGCAGGTTCTTTTTCTTCCTTAAAATATCGAGAGCCTCGTCGGTGAACGACGGGGCAATGACGACCTCGGTGAAGATTTCCGCGATCGGCTCGGCGGTCGCTTTGTCCACCGGCCGATTGCATGCAACCACACCGCCAAAAGCCGAGTCCGGATCGCAGGCCAGCGCGGCGCGATAGGCCTCGGCCAGCGTTTCGCCCAGCGCCACCCCGCAGGGGTTGGCGTGCTTGATGATAGCCGCGGCCGGCTGCGAGAACTCCCGCACCAGTTCCAGCGCCGCCTCGCCGTCGCCGATGTTGTTGTAGGACAGTTCTTTTCCGTGCAATTGCTGCGCTGTCGCCAACGAGGTCTCGATCGGCCCGATTCGGCGATAAACCGCCGCCAGCTGGTGGGAATTCTCGCCGTATCGCAGCGAGGCCACACGCTCGGCGGCGATCACCAGATTGCGCGGAAAGACGGACACGGCAGCCGTTCCCTCGCTGGGAATATGCTCTTTCGGCTCGAGCGACTCGAAGTAGGTTGCAATCGTTGCGTCATATTCGGAGGAGGTCTGAAAGGCGCGCAGGGCCAGGTGCCGGCACAGCGTCTTGCTGAGGCAGCCGTTGCCCGCCTGCAATTCGCGCGCCACGCGGTCGTAATCGGCCGGGTCCACCACCACGGCCACGCCGTCGTGGTTTTTGGCCGCCGCGCGAATCAGCGCAATGCCGCCGATGTCTATCTGTTCGACCGCTTGCGGCAGGGTCGCGCCGGGTTGGGCGATAGTTTCCGCAAACGGGTAGAGGTTGACGACGACCATATCAATGGGGGCGAGGCCCATTTGCTCGAGTTGTGCGAGGTCTTCCGGACGGTCGCGGCGTGCCAGAATGCCTGCAAAGATATACGGATGAAGCGTCTTGACCCGGCCGCCGAACATTTCCGGCGAGCGGGTCAGATCGGCCACAGAGACCACCTCGAAGCCGCGCTCTTGAAGATATTTTGCGGTTCCGCCGGTCGAGATGATCCGCACGCCATAGTTTTTCAATGTGCCGGCCAGCGTCTCTAACCCGGTCTTGTCATGAACGCTCACAAGCGCCTGACGAATGCGCACGGTCATATTGTTCCTCCGGTCAAAATGGGGATGCTATCTGTACGAGCTGCCGAACTCCTGGGCTCGGACGCCTGTGGCGATGCCCTCGGCCATCAGCCGGAACTCGTCGGGGCTGGTTGCATATGCCAGAGCGTCTTCCATGCGGATCATCTTGCGCCGATACAAGTCGAGCAGCGCCTGATTGAACGTTTGCATGCCGACGTGCGCGCCCTGCTCGATATACTGCGGCAGCTCCAAAGTCTTTCCTTCGTGCAGCAACTTGCGGATCAGCGGTGTGCCGACCATGACTTCGATGGCCGGAACGCGGCCCTTGCCCGAGGCGTGCGGCAACAGGCGCATCGAGATCACGCCCTGGAGGCAGAGGCTCAACTCCATGCGAATCTGCGGATGCAAATAGGCCGGAAAGTAGTTGATGATCCGCTCGACCGTCTGCACCGCGTCTATGGTGTGAAGTGTCGAGAATACGAGGTGGCCGGTTTCGGCGGCGTTGATCGCCGTCTGGATCGTTTCGAGGTCGCGCATTTCCCCGATCAGAATCACATCCGGGCTTTGACGCAGCACGTGCTTGAGCGCCTCGCTGAAACTCATGGTGTCAAATCCGATTTCCCGCTGATTGACAATGGACTGCTTGTCCTGATGGAGAAACTCGATCGGGTCCTCGATGGTCACAATGTGGCACTTGCGCGTCTCGTTGATGTGGTTGATCATGGCGGCCAACGTGGTGGATTTTCCCGATCCGGTGGTGCCGGTTACCAGCACCAGACCGCGATGTTTCTCCGACAGCTCGCGGACGACCGGCGGCAAATGCAGGTCTTCGAACGTCATCGTGCTGCTGGAGACGTGGCGGAAGACCATTGCAATGGAGCCGCGCTGCCGGAAGATGTTGACGCGGAACCGCCCGATGCCCCGAATTCCCAAGGCCAGGTCCATTTCTGCATGTTCCTTGAATCGCTCCCACTGGTTCGGGGTCATCATTTCCTCGGCCTTCTGTTCGCACTCCTCGACCGAGGTTTCCGGGTAGTCCGTGATGCGGATTGTGCCGTCAATGCGCATGGCCGGCCGCGACCCTGCCTTGATAAACAAGTCCGATGCGTTTCGCTCGACCATGTCTCCCAGAAGATTTTCCAACTCGATCATGGCAACCTCCCGTTTGTCGCCGCGCATCGCACAGAGGAGGCCGTCGAACCCCTCTACCGGATGCGCCCATACCCTCTTTTCGAGACAGCGCGCAAACTCTGACTCAGTCCATCCCCCAAAGACAAAACAAATCTTGCGTCCGCTCTGTTTTTTCTCCCCGGCTTTCTTTGCCTCGAGCCCCTTGCTCCCCGCTATTGATAAAACCAGTAGTGAAAAGCGATATGGTCGCCGGAAATCCGAATTCGCACCTTCGGCGACCGGATCATTCCCGCTGCAATGCGAACCATCCGCTCGTCCATTTCCGCCGCGACAGGGCTCAACGCCTCGCCGCCTGCTGCCGGTTCGCCGTTGACTGACAACCTAATCCGAACCGGCGGCGTCAATGCAACCTCAAAACGTTCACGCCGCCGCGGTCCCAGCAGGCTGGCCGCTGTCAGACGCAGCGCGGTTCTCGCCACCATGATAAGGTCTTTGTTCGGTATGACTGCGATCTCGAATTCCTCGTCGCCCAGCACCGCATAGCCAGCCTCGACAATCGGCCGGCCGCCGAGCGTCGTAGCAGCAATTCCGCCGCCCAACCGCACACCCGCCAGGCGCTCGAAACGGCGGTAGCGATGCGCCGCTTCGTCGTCCGGATGGCCGATGTTGATTTGGTCGGCCAGAGTCATGTTCCGGATCGCATCCAGAATCTCCGGCTTTGCCGGCTGCCGAACCCCTTCGAGGTTTTCGTATTGCGCGGCCCAAAGCGACACGTGAGCGTCGGCGCCGAAAAACGACGGCGTCGAATACTGCCGTGCCCCCATCAACCCCGCCGCCGTCAGTTCGCCGCGCTCCGACTCGCTCAACAGCCAGTAAGCTGGCCGCCATTGCGGCTGGGCGTTGAGAATCTCGATCTGCGCGGCCGGATTGCCCCACGCCGACGCGAAGGCCCGATGCGTAATCCCGTTCAGGTTGATAATCCGGCGGTCGGGCAAATAGTATTGAATGCCGCTGCCGGAGACCACGCCGATGTCGCCCGTTGCGGGTGGCTCTGAAAGGCGCCGAAAATTTTCGACTGCGGCGACGACGGCTGCTTCTTCGGCGCATCGCCGGCCGTAGTCTCCCAGAAAATAGAGCGTCCCCGCCAGGGAGAATGCCGCGCCGATCGCATAGATCGCCGTCCAACGAATCCGTCCGCCGACCATTGTCTCGATCTGCGGCAAACCGCCGACACCGTAAAGAACGGTCAGAACAAAAACCCACAGCAGATATTTGTCGTGCTGAAGTCCCGAAAAGCCGCTGGCGCTCACCGTCAGAACAACCGCAGCGGCGCTGAGGGCCAACCACGTCTCGACCGAACCCTGCCGCCACCGAGGAAGAAATCCCAATGCCGCCGGAATGATGATCAGCGGCGGGAAATAGCAGGCGCGCCCGCTTTCGCCGCTTCCTAAAAATACTTCACTGATCAGCCGCGCCAGCGTCCGGCTGATTTCCGTCAACACGGCGTGAAACGGGTAATTCTCAAACAATCCTTTGCCTTTCATCGAAGCAAAAGCCACTTCGCCTGTCAGCATGTAGTTGAACAAACCGACCGAAAGCGAGCCGATCAAACCGGCCGCGCCTGCCGCCAGCCAAAGGCCGACGCGCGGTGCGACCGCATGAGAGTTCGCCGTTGCCGGACAATCCGCACCGTTCGGCTTCGCCTCGCACCTCCGGCGCAGAGCGCACAGGCCTGCAATTGCCAGCGACAGCGCGATCAGCAGTCCTTCGGGGCGCGCCCAGCTGAACAGAAAAAGCGCGGCCGCCGCTGGTCCTCCCCGATTCTGTAACAAAGCGTAAAACGCCAGCAGGAAGAGGGTGGACGCCAGCCCCATATCGTGCAGGGCAAAATAGCCGAAGCTTATCGGCCCGCTCAGCGCCATAAGCAGCGCCGCTGCAAACGCTTCGTTCGGCATCCGCACCCGCGCGATTCGATAGATCAAATACAGCGAAGCCAGCCAAAGCAGCGCGTTCAGCCCAAACGCGGCGCCGATCAGGCCGTCGCCGCGACAGCCCGCTGCATACAGTCCCGCCAGGGCAAAGACATACAAATGGCTCGTGGCGCCGGTTGTCCGTTCGGCGGCGGTAGTTCCCTCCGCCGGCGATGCCGGATGGAAACAATACGGCCGCCCCTCGGCCAGCGTCCGTGCATACTGGAAGAAGATCAAATCATCCCGCAACGGCGCCACCCATCGCCCACGCGTATGCCCGAGCAAGACCTGTGCGTAGATCACCGCAATCAGGATACCCACGATCATCAGGAGCAGGCCGCGCGTTCGCTCCAAACGGCTGCCGGGCGCTGTGCCCTCGGGATTCATAACCGCTCTTGTTTCCTTTTCCAAACCAGATGCCGTTGCTTCGTTCGGGAATCTCTTCCGCCCTTCATGCCGTCCCTGTTGCCGAACGAAAAGATGGTCTCTGCCAAGCGACTTGGCAAGAGAGAATCCGCGCGGTTTTCGTCCTGCCGCGCGGCGATCCAAATCGCAGCTTGCAAGCGAGAAATCCCTGCGCATAACCTTACGCCTGTATTGCAGGCGGGTCCCAGTCAGGGCAAACCATGCAAGCGTGAAGCTTTTCCGACGGAGGCTATTCCAATGAAACGACGCGAGTTCGTAACACTGGCAGCCGCCGGTGCGGCAGGCGTTTGCGCCGGAGGCATCCGTGCCGCAACACCGGCTTCTCCTTCCCGGCCCAACATTCTCTTCATCATGGTGGACGAAATGAAGTGGAACGCCATGAGCTGCGCGGGCAACACCATTGTTCATACTCCGAATCTTGACCGTCTGGCAAAGGAAGGCACGTACTTCCCCGCCGCCTATACCGTGGCCCCTATTTGCACGCCGTCGCGCTACAGCTTTTTCACCAGCCGCTATGCGCATGTCCACGGCTCGACCGACAACCAGACGCCGCTGCGCGAGCCGCAAGTGCTTCTGCCCTCGCTCCTCAAGCATGCCGGCTACGAAACCGCCATCAGCGGCAAACTTCACTTCATCCCTCCCCATCTCGACTATGACTTCGACTACTTCTGGTCGTTTGCCAACGAAGGTCCGGGCAAGCTGCCCCGCTGGCCCGAATACCTTGCCCAAAAGTATCCCAACCTCAAAGGGCGCGGCATTGTTCCCGGCTCACAACTGTTTCCCGACGACCCGCTCGGCGGCGATCTGGCCAAACTGTCCTATCCCGCGCAGGACTATCAGACGCCGTGGATTACCGACCGCGCGCTCGATTATCTGACACTGCGCAACAAGGAAAAACCGTTCTTTCTGTTTGTCAGCTATCTCGACCCCCACAGCCCGTCGCATTTGCCGGAACCTTACTACTCGATGTTCGATCCGGCAAAAATGCCGGTTCCCGAAATTCCGCCGAATATCAAGAAGTTGCGCGAGGAAGAAATCGCCGCCCGCAACGTGGAGCGCGCCGGCCGCCACCTCATTGACAACCCCGAAATCATCCGCCATCTTACGGCCAACTACTACGGCACCATCAAGATGATTGACGACGAGGTCGGGCGACTTCTGCGGCAGCTGGAAGCCGACGGTTTGGCCGATAACACCATTGTCGTGTTCACCGCCGACCATGGCAATATGCTCGGCGATCTCGGCCGCTGGTTCAAAGGTGTGATGTACGAGGGGTCGAGCCGAATTCCGCTGATGATCAAAGCACCGGCGAAAAGCCCGTTTGCCGAACACTTCAACCGCGGCAAGGCGGTCGCGGAACTGGTGGAAAACATAGATGTCATGCCAACCTTGTGTGAAATGATCGGCCTGGCGCTCCCGGCGCAGGGCATTCAGGGCCAAAGCCTCGCGCCGCTCGTTGCGGGCAAAGCGGCGGCGTGGAAAAACCGCGTCTTCGCCGAACGCGGCAGCATGATGATTCGCACGCCGCAATACAAGCTGATCAAGAACGACGATCGGGAATTGCGCCGCGGCGCCGGCGAGTTCGAACTCTACGATCTGACCCGCGACCCGGGCGAAACACACAATCTTATCGCTGATTCTGCGCATGCCAAGATCGTGGCGGAACTGAAAGCCCAACTCGATACGTGGCAGAAGGATGTTCCGCCCGTGCCTGCGATCCAAGGCGTAAAGTTGTCGCAGCAGCCCGACAGCGGTGTGGAAAGACCGCGGAAAGAAAGACCCAAAAAGAAACGGCCCTAAAAAGTTTGTCGTTGGTAGTTCACGCTTTAGCGTGCCGTTTGTAGTTCAAACTTTAGTTTGCCGTTCGTGGTTCACGCTTCAGCGTGCTGTAGGCAGTTCACATTTCCGCACGCCCTTGCTGCGGCTGGCCGCCGATCAAACGCGGGCTTTGCTTGAAATCACACGTCGCCTTGCACGCTTTTCTTTGCGGCAAAAGGATCATTCGGAAAAAGGGCGGAAAAGCAGTTTCGGAAACGAATCGCCGCCGGCCCTCGGCATCAACCTGTCAGGATCACCGCCACGTATCGCAGACCCAGCAGTAGTGTAATCGTTCCCAGCATTGCCTTCAAAACCGCCGCGGGAACATACCGTTGCGTGGCGGCGCCCAGATACATGCCTGCAAATCCTCCGATGCCAAACAGGATGCCCAGCAGCCAGTCGGGGGCGACGGCCAGGGCGCGAACTGCATACAGCGGCGCGATGAGCTGGTAAAAAAGCACGCCCACCACGGATGTCACAAAGGTGCCCATCAGGGTAGCCCCGGCGATGGTGTGGACGGGAAGCCGGTAGAAGGCGACAAAAAAGGGGGCAATGATCGAACCGCCGCCGATTCCATAGATGCCTCCGACCATGCCCACGGCAAACGACAGGAGGGTAATTCCCAGTGTGCTGCACCGATAGGTCTGGCCTTGGAACTCGTAGGCAATCGAGCGCCAGGTCGGCGGCAGGGCATGAAGGCTCCAGTCGCGGGAAGGCGGCGGGGCTTGCGAGTTTATTTTGCCGTCAGCTCTTTTTGGGGCCTTCAGTGATGCGACATCCGCAAAAAGCCGAAGGCCGACATAGAGCAAGACGGCGCCGGCAAAGACCTTGAACGCCCGCGGATCGGGCAGGTAGGACAACCGCACCCAGCCGCCGAGAACCACACCCGGCAGCGTTCCTGCCACCACCACCGCCGTCAACGGCCAGACCATCCGTCTTTCGCGGATATAGCGATATACGCCGCTGGGAATGGCCATGATGTTGAAAACGAGATTGGTCGGGCTGACGGCCGGACTGGTGAATCCGAGGACACTCATTTGAAACGGGAGAAGAAGAAAGGCTCCCGAGACCCCCGCCATCGAAGTGAAAAATGAAATCCCGCAGCCTACGAGCAGGGGCAGCCACAGGGGGGTTTCGACGCCGGAAACGGGGAAGATCATTTTCGATTCTTTCGTTTAAAGATTTAGCCAAAATGCGTGCATCTGATTAGAACATCGCGTGTTTAGTTAAGGCTATAAGCCGCGTTCGGTGCGTCGAAACCTGTCGGGCGGCCGTATGGGTTCATCGAACAACAAACGATGGTTTTGGCTTTTGCGGCCGTATGAGAATTTTTCATCTCGAGAGATAGCCAGCTTGCGGATTTTTGATTGTGGCTAAGGGCCGCGCGAGTTTTTGGCACGGGAGATTTTATACCCGGAATTTTGGATTAAAAAATTGCATTCTATGGTCGCTCTCTGCTTGGTTGCATTACTAAATTCACCATACCTTTAGCCGCATTTCCAATGATGTCAAGAACTGCAATTTTGGAATTCTGCGGAATCCACGAGCGAATGGTCTTGAACCAACCTTTTACACACTCCACAAGATCGGAAATCGAGTAGAAGATATCCGGGAATATATCGCTAGGTCAGAGAGATCCTGTGCGAAATTCTCAACGGTATCATCTGATCCTTGACGAAAGGAATCCCGAAGGATTGAAAATCAGTTTTTCGAGAGGCTTCCGACAAGCCGGATGCTATTGTGAAAAATCGAGGGGCGGGTCCGCACAAAACCGGCAGATCGGAAGGACGAGGAAAGGCGGACTTGTTTTTTCGGAAGCCCAATAGCAAGGAGACGGACAATGCGAAGCGACACAGTCAAAGCGGGACTCGAGCGGGCGCCCCATCGCGCGCTGCTCAAAGCATGCGGGATCACAGAGGAGGATTTCGGCAAGCCGTTCATCGCCATCGCCAACAGCTATTGCGACATCGTGCCCGGCCACTGCCATCTCGACCGGGTCGGCGAGTTGGTCAAACGCGAGGTGCGCAAAGCTGGCGGCGTGCCGTTTGTGTTCAATTCGATCGCAATCTGCGACGGGATTGCCATGGGCCACGCGGGCATGAAATACAGTCTGCCGTCGCGCGAACTGATTGCCGACGCCGTTGAGTCCATGCTCCGCGCGCACTGTTTTGACGGCATGATCTGCATCCCGAACTGCGACAAGGTGGTGCCGGGGATGCTGATGGCGGCAGCGCGCGTCAACATTCCGACGATTTTTGTTTCCGGCGGACCAATGGCTACCGGCCGCACCGCCGATGGCCGCCGCATTGACCTCATTTCGATTTTTCAGGGCATCGGACAATTCAAAGTTGGCCAGTTGGACGAGGCCGGATTGAAAGAGTTGGAAGAGGGGGGATGTCCGGGCTGCGGATCGTGCGCCGGATTGTTCACAGCCAACTCCATGAATTGTCTGTGCGAGGCGATCGGAATTGCGCTGCCGGGAAACGGAACCATTCTGGCGGTCAATCCAGCGCGGCGAAAACTCTACCGGCTGGCCGCGCGCCGCATCCTCGACCTTGTGGCCAGGAATGTATGCCCGCGCGATATTATCACGCGCGAGTCCATGGACAACGCCTTTATTCTCGACATGGCCATGGGCGGCTCGACCAATACGGTGCTGCACACGCTGGCCGTGGCCCACGAAGCCGGCGTGGCCTATGATCTCAACCGCATCAACGAGCTGTCCGAGCGCACGCCCAACATCTGTAAAGTTGCTCCCTCTTCGCACGTCCGCATGGATGACGTGGACCGTGCGGGCGGCGTCAGCGCCGTACTCCGCGAAATCAGCCGCATCGAAGGCCTGCTGCATCTCGACTGCCCCACGGTGACCGGCAAGTCGCTGGGCGAGAATATCGCCCGCGCACGGATCGCCGACCCGGAGGTCATCCGCACCGTCGAGAATCCGTTCAGTCCGACCGGCGGTCTGGCGATCCTCTACGGCAATCTGGCTCCGGACGGCGCGGTGGTCAAAACCGCCGGCGTATCCCCAGCAATGCTGCGCCACACAGGACCGGCAGTGATCTTCGAGTCCCAGGAAGAAGCCTGCGAAGGGATTCTCGGCGGCAGGGTCAAGCCCGGCGATGTTGCGGTCATCCGTTACGAAGGGCCGCGCGGCGGGCCGGGAATGCAGGAGATGCTTTCGCCGACCTCGTATTTGATCGGCATGGGGCTGGGCGAAAAGTGCGCCCTGATCACGGACGGACGGTTTTCGGGAGGAACGGCGGGGGCGTGTATCGGCCACGTGTCGCCCGAAGCCGCCGTTGGCGGGACGATCGGTTTGCTGCGCGACGGCGACATCATCGAGATTGATATTCCGGCACACACGCTGAATGTCCGGCTGTCGGAGGACGAGATTGCCGCGCGCCGCGCACAGTGGCGCCCGCGTCCGCCCAAGATCAACTACGGCTATCTTTCGAAATACGCGGCGATGGCCACGAGCGCCAACACCGGTGCGGTGCTGACGTGGGAATGAGCGGCGTAGATTTTGGATTGCGGAGCAGGGACGCTCGATGCGCGCCAATCCCTGGAGAACGGCCAGCCGGAGCAGTATGCCTTACGGTGAACTCATAAGACGCGAGAAAAGGGGATACGCCGCGGAAGCAGGAACGATGAGTCAGTCGCTGGTGATTTCGTTTGCCGGCCTTCGCGGTATCTGGACAGACTGCGGTCCTATCAAAGCGGACATAGGCACCGATTGCTACCGTTTCAGCGACAACCGCATTTGATCGGCGACAAGAGCGGGACATGCATCTGTTGAATCGCCGGCGGTTCAACTGCTGCACCCGCTCCTAAACGGTAGGTCGAAGGATTTATCGGATGACCGTATGGCAGGAATATATTGCGGAAGTCAGACGCAGTGTCGAGGAGAGAAATCTCACCGAACGAAGCTACTATTCCGCTCTGAAGGCGCTGCTGGAAAGTCTCGGCGGCGGAAGAATTACCGCCAGCGTCGAGCCCAGGCGGATCGAATGCGGCGCGCCGGATTTCTGCATTTCCCGCAACACCGACCACGGCCTTCTCACATTAGGCTATATCGAGGCAAAAGATATCGGTGTCTCGCTCGACGAGGTCGAACAGTCAGTCCAACTCAAGCGGTATTTCAACGCCCTTTCCAATCTGATCCTTACCAATTTTCTGGAATTCCGCTGGTATGTCGAAGGAGAACATCGCCGCACCGAGCGGCTGGCGCGCATTGGCCCCGAGGGCAACATTCAGCCGGAACGCGAGAACATCCATCGCGTCGCTGCACTGATCGGCGACTTTCTCGCCCACACTCCCGAACCGCTCGCCAAACCCCACGATCTCGCGCGGCGCATGGCTCGCCTGACCCATATTATCCGAGATACCATCGTCGAGGCGTTCGAGCGGGGCCGGGCTTCGCCCATGCTTCGGGAACTTCGCGAAGCGTTCGCAACGGCGCTGGTTCCCGATCTCAATCTCCCCGAAAAGACCGCCGACTTCGCCGATATGTATGCCCAAACGACGGCCTACGGGCTTTTCGCGGCGCGCTGCAACCATCGGGGACCGGGGCGGTTTCAGCGCCTTGGCGCGGCAGCCGAAATCCCCAAGACCAATCCCTTTCTCCGAAAACTCTTTGAAACCATTACGGGAACCGATCTCGATGACGAGCCCTATGCGGGCTTTGTAGACGACCTTGTCCAACTTCTCGCCGACACCCAAATGGACACGGTGCTCGAGGATTTCGGCAAACGCCAGGCGCGGCAGGACCCTGTTGTCCATTTCTACGAAACATTTCTTGCCGACTACGATCCCCGGTTGCGCGAAACCCGCGGCGTCTATTACACGCCCGAGCCTGTCGTTTCTTACATTGTCCGGTCGGTGGACCACCTGCTCAAAACACGTTTCGGCCTCGAAGCCGGACTGGCTGATCATTCCACGGTCGAGTATGCGCGCTATGTGGTGAACGGCGGACGGATCGAACGCGGCAAGGCCGTTGCGCCGCGCGTGCTGATTCTCGACCCGGCGTGCGGAACGGGAACGTTTCTTTACGCCGTTGTGGATTGGATTCGCGAGCAATTCATGGCGCGCGACGATGCCGGCATGTGGCGGGGCTATGTCCGCCACGGCTTGTTGCCGCGCCTGTTCGGCTTCGAACTGTTGATGGCGCCCTATGCCGTGGCGCATTTCAAACTGGGGATGCAATTCGCCGGATATGACCTTCCGACGCCGGAGTTGCGCGAGAAATGGGCATGCGACTTTCCCGCCGGCGAACGATTGGGCGTTTATCTCACCAACACGCTCGATGAGGCCGACCGTCACGTGGATGTTTTGCTGGGGCCTCTTCGTGTGATCGCCGAGGAAGCCAACGCGGCCGCCCGCATCAAACGCGACCTGCCGATTCTGGTGGTCATGGGCAATCCCCCCTACTCCGGCCATTCGGCAAACAAGAACCCGTGGATCATCTCTCTTGTCCACGACTACAAAAAGGACTGCCCGGAGATGTTCAAGCCCGCGCAAGCGAAGTGGCTGCAGGACGACTATGTAAAATTCATCCGCTGGGGGCAGTGGCGGATCGAGCGAACGGGCGCGGGCGTACTCGGCTTCATCACCAATCACGGTTACCTCGACAACCCGACGTTTCGCGGAATGCGCCGGCGCCTGATGGAGACGTTCGATGAAATCTACATCCTCGACCTGCACGGCAGCAGCAAAAAGAAGGAGACTGCGCCCGACGGGTCGAAAGATGAAAACGTCTTCGACATCCAACAGGGCGTGGCTATTGCGCTGTTTGTCAAAAAACCTGCGGCCGAAGCCACGCGGCCCGCAAAGGGCCGCACAACCCCAAAGTCCGACCATTGTGCAGAGGTGCGCCACGCCGAACTGTGGGGCCGGCGCGAGGCGAAGTATAAAGCGTTGCTCGCAAGCGATGTCTCCAGGACGCGATGGGTGCGGCTCGCTCCGCGGCCGCCCCACTATCTGTTTGTCCCGCAGGACGGCCGCATCCGCGCCGAGTATGAACGCGGTTGGAAAATCTCCGAGATCATGGATCAGAACGGCGATCCCGCGCCGGGGATCGTAACCACGCATGATGAGTTTGCCATTTCGTGGGATGCCGACGAAGCGGCAGAAAAAGTCCGCCGGTTGCTGGCGACAAAATCCGAGGACGCCGCGCGCTCGCTGTTCCGCCTCTGCTCGCAGTCCCAGTGGAGCTATGAGCGCGCCAAACGCGAACTGGCCGCCGGGGCGTGGAAGACAGAAATCCGTCCCATTCTCTATCGTCCTTTCGATATTCGCACAACTATCTTCGATCCCAATGTGGTCGTTCATCGCCGCATGAGGGTCATGCGCCATATGCTGGCAGGAAAGAACGTTGGTTTGGTCGCAAGCCGACAGCAATCCCGCAGATCGGTGGGATGGGCGCTGGTCGGGGTGTCGAATCGGATAATCGAAAGTTGCGCCATCTCGAACCACACAAAAGAGATCAACTACTTGCTGCCGCTTTATCTTTACCCCCATCCCCAAAAAAATGGAGATGTGTTCGAGAACGGCTGTGCGCGCCATGCGAATTTGAATCCCCGATTCGTGCAGGACGTCGCGGCACGGTTGCGCCTGAAATTTGTCTCAGAGGGTAGGGGAGATCTGAAGAAGACGTTTGGGCCGGAAGACGTGTTCCATTACATCTACGCAGTTTTTCACTCTCCTACCTTCCGTTCGCGCTATGCCGACTTTCTGAAGCTCGATTTTCCGCGTGTGCCGTTGACGTCCAATCGTCGGCTGTTTCGAAAACTCCGCGCCTTCGGAGAAGAACTGGTTTCGCTCCATTTGCTCGAAGCGCCCGTCCTTTCGAAACCCGTCACTCGCTATCCAAACAGGGGCGATAATCGCGTGGAGAAGGGGTTTCCGAAATACTTGGCGCCGCGCAGTCCCGAACCTCAAACCGGCAAGCCGCTGCGCGAGGGACGCGTTTATATCAACGACCGGCAGTATTTTGCGGGGGTTCCGCCCGAAGTGTGGAATTTCCACGTCGGCGGTTATCAGGTCTGCGAGAAATGGCTCAAGGACCGACGCGGCCGAGTGCTTTCCCAGAACGACCTCGTTCATTATCAAAAAGTCATTGCCGCCCTCAGCCACACCATTCGTCTCATGGCCGAGATTGACCGCGCCATTGGCGCCTGGCCGCTGGAGTAGCCCCACAATCCCTGGGAGACTCCTGGCCTTTAAGGGCCGACAGCCAGCGGAATCCAGACGTCCATGAGCGATGGGCCGCGGTTGGCCCACGCGAAATACGGAATCAGGGTCGCAGCGAATGTGCCTTCGGCGGGCGGCTTCAACCGGCGCGGCGTCAGCTCGCGGTAAAGGGCATGGTTCCAATCGCTCGCGGGTCTTGCGCGAAGGAGGACCTCGGCGTTTTGCCCCACAAAGCGGTCGCGGCCGGCGCGGGTTAGCAACACGCCTTCGAGCACGGTAACGCCGCCGAGAAAGCTCTTGTCATGCCGCGGCGTGAAGCGTGCATTCTCCGGCAGAAACACGCCCGCTTCCCAAAGGGCCTCCGCGCCCTGGTCTTTCGGCACCTCGAGGCAATAGACAATCGGTCCGCGCATCACCGCGGCGCGATCGCGGCAGTCCTCGACCTGCGGGTGCGCTTCCATCAGCCTCACCGCCATCGGCAAATCCACTTCCACCGCATCGCCAACAGCCCACGCCCGCCGCACCGACGCATACGTTCCGGGCTTGGCGGGAACATCTACGGCCCGGCCGTTCACTTTGACCGCGGCGTTTTCGGCCCAACCGGGAATGCGCAGATTCAGCGTCCAGGGCCGGTCGGGCGTTTGGGTCACAGTGATTTTTACGCGGCCGTCCCACGGGTATTGCGTTTCCTGCGCCAGCGCGACGGGCGCGCCGTCGGGCAGGCGCGTTTGCAGCGTATTGCCGCCGTAGAGATGGACCCATACGCTGTCTTCCGACACGCTGTAAGCCCATCGGCCCAATCCGGCAAGGGTGCGGGCCACTTGCGGCGGACAGCAGTAGCAGGTGTGAACGAACCACCGCTGGTCGGTGAAGTGCTTGGTGGGCCAGCCGCTTTCGCCATTCCACGCCAGCGGATTGGCGTAGAAAAAATTCCGGCCGTCGGCGCTGACCGCCGATAGCGCGCTGTTGTAAAGCACCCGCTCCATCATATCGGCGTATTTGGCATCGCCGGTGATTTGCAGCATGCGCCAGTTCCACATGGCGTTGCCGATGTTGGCGCAGGTTTCGTTATAGGCGGTTCGGTTGGGCAACTGATAGTCGGCGCCAAAGGCCTCATGGACGTCATCGCCGCGCGCCGACTTGCCGTTCGGGAGAGCCCCTGCACCGCCAGTGATGTACGTGCGCCGCAGTGCGGCACTATGCCAGATGCGTTCGAGGGCGTCCCAGAGCGCTTTCTCGCCGGTTTCGGCGTAAAGGTCGGCGGCTCCGCAATAGAGATAAGTCGCAAAGACGGCGTGGCCGACGGCCTCGGTTTCTTCGCGGAAGGGGACGCGGTCCTGAGTCAGGTCGGTGCCGCCGGGCAGTGTGCCGCGCGCGTCCACAATCACTTTGGCGGTGTCCAAATAGCGCCGGTCGCCGGTCGCGCGATAGAGGTCAATCAGTCCCATGATGACGGGCATGTTGCCGCTGGTAACGGCCAGAGCCGGCGCGCCGGGTTTGAGCGTGTCGTGGAGCAGATCGGCAGCCTTGCGCGCCACACGCAGGAAGTTGTCTTTGCCCGTGCAGCGATGATGCACGCATGCGGCGGTGAGCAAATGGCCGAAGTTATACAGCTCATGGAGAGTGCCACCGTAGCCTTTCGGCGGCGGCGTGAACGGGGGGAGTTTTTTCAACTGCAGGTTGGTGGAGAGATAGCCGTCGGGCCTCTGGGCCTTGGCGATGACGGCGATCCATTCGTCCATCCGGCGGTCGAGCGAGGCATCGCCCGTGCAGGCGTACATCAGCGCCATCGCCTCGATCCACTTGTAGCAGTCGCCGTCGCTCCAATTTGTGCCGCGATAATCGCCCGATTCGAGACCGGCGGCGATTTTGAAATTGATCAGCTGCTCGGAATTGCGCGAGTCGAGCAGGGCGGCCTCGACGCTTGGCAGGATCGCGTGTCGGCACAGCTCGTGCTTCTCCGCCCAGAATCCTTCGGTCCACCGGACGTCTCTCACGTCCACTCCGCGCAACTTGACTGCAGGAGAGAGAGGCGCCGCGCCATGCGAAGACGACGCCGCTGCTGCAAGCCACACTGCCGCCCATACTGCGATTTGGAGCAGAGATCTGTCTTTGAATGCTTGAATGGGACTCATTCCTGTTGTCTCCTGTATTCGATTGGCCGATGCCGTGTGCCTTTATTCGTACAGACTCCAGTGCGCCCGAACCGACGTGCCGCGCCAGCGGTTGTATGCTGTGTCCAGAAAATTCGACGCATTGGTGGCAAAAATCTTCGTCGCCTCCTGATCGGCAAAACTATTCGGGTGAGAATCCGTGGGATCTTCCGTGTTCCGGTAGGACTTTCGGGTCATGTTGCGAACAGGATACGTCCCGGTCGTATTGTCGTCCAGCGGATCATAGACCTCGGTGCCGGTATAGCTCTGCGGGTAGGCAAGGAAGTCGAAGTAATCAAAGACCGCCACGTTTTTCAGATTTGGAAACGCAGCATTGTATCCGTTGAGCCAGTCATTTTTCACCCAGTTCCAAAAGACACGCGCGCGGTCGGCCCAATCCAGACATGTGCAGGGCGGAACGTTCGAGGGCGACGTGACAAGGATGAACAGCGTGTCGGGATTGGCGGCAAACACATCGCGAAGCGGCTTATAGACAAGCGTTCCCGACGTGTAGGTGCGGCCCGCTCCGCTCGGATGGCGATAGACCGCCCGGTAGTTGGCCAAGGTTTCGTAGGAATCGAACGGATTGCCGGGTTCCGTGCCGTCCTCGTAGATATTGTTGCTGGGAAAGCAGCTCTTGAACAGAATGATTTTGTTTTTGCCGCTTGCGCAATCGAAAGACTTCAAGCGCTGCATGTAGTCATTGAACCATAAAAGCCAGTGGTGCGGGCTGGTATGGTCGCCGGGTGTCGGAGGGTCGAAAAACGCCAGCGAGGCGGGCCGTCCCGCATCGGGAAGAATCATGGTTCCATAGGTGATTTCGTTGACTTCGTCAATATAGCTCTTGGCCAGCAATGCGTTGCGCAGTCCGTTGTTGAGCCAGTTTTCACCCACCGAATGATGAATAAATAGAACGTCGTCCGTGACCGCCGCGCCATGAAGCTTGGCGCATCCCATTGCCAGCATCCATACCAAAACATACGGAAGGACCGAATGCAGTTTTGCGCTCATTGTCCTTTCCTCCTTTTGTCCTTGGATTGATGGAAATATCTCGTAGCCCTTGTCTCAAGTTGTCATATTCTTGCCCGCTTTAGCGGGAACTTTGCTTCACAGCGGATGATAGACACCCCCCGATAAAGCCGCGGGAACGGGCGGCAAACCAAGATTTGAATTACGAACAGCAAACTAGAGTTTGAACTCCGTACAATTTGATGTTGATACTAACGGATTTACCTTGGAAAGCTGCTATCATTCTGGGCTCCGTTGTCAACTTCTTTTTTGGTTGGGCAAATCCGGGAATTATCCGAGCAACCGTGTAAAGATGCGCCCTTGCAGTGCAAGCGGGCAACCCAGGCGTCCACCGCGGCTCAGAATCCAATTGTTGATTGTCGGAAATGCTGCGCCAAGGATCGGCGAAGTTTTACGGAAGGCAGAAGGAATGTGGCAATCGCGCAAAAGCAAATCGAACGAGCGGCCGACCCGGGCGGAATTGCCGGCCTCTGGCGGCGCGAGGCAGGCTTTCGGGATGTCTTGCGGCTGGCCGTGCCGCTGGTCTTGAGCACGGCGTCGTGGAGCATCCAGCACTTTGTGGACCGGATGTTTCTGTGCTGGTATTCGCAGGAGGCCATGGCGGCGGCGCTGCCGGCAGGGTTTCTGGCGTTCACGGTCATCAGTTTCTTCATGGGGACGGCCTCGTATGCCAACACATTTGTGGCGCAATATCACGGTTCGGGACAGCCGCGACGGATCGGTCCCGCGCTCTGGCAGGCAATCTACTTTTCCGTGGCGGCGGCCTTAGTTCTGCCCATCGGGGCGCTGTTTTCGGAAGCGATCTTTCGTGCGGTCGGTCATGAACCGGCCGTGCAGGCGATGGAGAATACCTACTTTCGCATTCTACTTCTGGGCGCGGGGATCTCCATTTACAGCAGCGCTGTGTCTTGCTTTTTTACCGGCCTCGGCCGCAACTGGCCGGTCATGTGGATCAACGCGGGCTGCACAGCGGTCAATCTTACGCTCGACTACGCCATGATTTTCGGCCGCTGGGGATTCGCCGAGCGGGGGATTGCGGGGGCCGCATGGGCGACGGTAATGGCCAACGGCGCGGCGGCGCTGGCCTTCACGGTGTTGCTGTTTCTGCCGCGCAGAAACGAACGGCAGTATGCGCTGCGAAGCGGGTGGCGCTTCGATGTCGAGTTGTTTCGCCGCCTGATGCGTTTCGGCATCCCTTGCGGTGTCCAATTCATGCTCGATATTCTGGCCTTCACGTTCTTCGTATTTATCGTCGGGCGGATCGGGACGGCCGAGCTGGCGGCAACCAATCTGGCGTTTCAGATCAATTCGCTGGCCTTTCTGCCGATGATCGGTTTCGGCATTGCCACCTCGACGCTGGTTGGACAGTGGCTTGGACGCGAGCGGCCGGAACTGGCAGCCCGCGCCGCGTGGTCGGCTTTTGGTCTGACCTTCGCTTACATGGCCACGATTGCCGTGCTGTATGTGGTCGCCCCCTCCTGGTTCATCCGGCCGTTTGCAGCCAAAGCTGACGCCGCGTCCTTTGCAGCGGTCGAGCGCACCGCCGTAATCATTCTCTATTTTGTTGCGTTCTATTGTCTGTTCGACACGATGAATGTGATTTTTGCCGCGGCGCTCAAGGGCGCCGGCGACACTCGGTTTGTCATGTGGTGGTCCGTGGTGCTCGGCTGGGCCGTGATGGTGATTCCCGCCTGGGTGGCGTGCGAAAAGAAATGGGGCGGCATCTTTGCGGCATGGACCTTCCTTACCGCTTATGTGATTGCATTGGGCTTTCTGTTCCTCCTGCGGTTTCTTCAGGGCAAATGGCGGACGATGCTCGTGGTCGAGCGCGCGCATGTTGTGCCGGTTCCGCCCACACTTCCCGAAGCACCGACGTCGGAGGTGGATTTGTAGACGAGACAGGAGCGATGCTTTGATAAAGGCAATGGGCTCTGGAGTGCCGGATACAGATCGGGCTATCTCTGCGACATAAACTTGCGGACAGAAAGGAACGGGCCATGCGGAGCAGAAAAGGGTTCCGGCTTGCCGTTATTTGCATAGCGGCAACGGCAACGATTGGCACGCGCCCCTTTGCGCAATCCCCCGCCGACGTCACCACGGTCGAGATCACCGGCAAGGTGCTGGTCAGGGACACCGTGCCGTTTGGGATCAATCTGGGCGGCGATACATATTACTCCGGCGCGGTTGTGGTGAAGAAGCGCGTCGAAGAGAATTTCGAGGGCACACTGTATCGCCAGTGCCACTTCGGTCCCGTGCAGGACGAAACCGGTGCCACCACGTGGTTCGGGCGCGTCGGCTCGGCCTGGGACGAAATCCTCAAGGGCGGGCAGTTTACCATTCTTTCCGGTCCCGCCAAAGGAACCACCGGCACGATCCGCGCGATTACAACCAGGCGCGCGGTGGACCGTGGCCGGGAGCAGGAATTTCGCTACTTCGTGTTCGACCGCAAGGTCGCCCCGGGCGGCGCCAACGTGGGGGTTCTGGTGGAGTCGTTCCACACCCGCGACGGACAATTCCGGCCGCTCGACGGCTACTGGACGTCGAAGACCAATCGGATTGAGATTGGCGACGTGCCGCCCGGTTCGTTCGGTTGTGCAGCCGCCTGCCTGGACGGTTCGCATGGCCGCGCCCATCATCGCTTCGCTACGCACTACCAGCGATACGGTGAAACAAACGGGACATGGCGTGCGCGGTTCTGGACCAAAGCCCGGTCGGGGTCGCCCGCGCTCACGGTGCGGGCCGACCGCCCGGAATGGGGCGAATCGGTGAAAGTCGCGGTCACGCCCGAATGGCAGAAGCAGGAGATCACCCTCGCCGTTCGCAACGTTCCCGAGCCCAAAGGCCCCAATGACAATCCCCATCTAACATTTGTGTTCGAGGTCAGCGGCGGCGCGCTGCTTCTCGACGATGTCGAGATGTGGAGGGAAGGCGATGTCAATCCGACCGCCTTCCGCGACGACTGTGTCGCCGTGCTCAAGCAGTTCGGCCCGGGCCTGATCCGCCATCTGCAAATGGGCGGAAACACACTCGACAACACGCTGGCGCCGCCGCTTCGCGCTTATTCGTATTCGAGCCAGAATACGGCGCGGCGAGGCCCCTATGAAAGCCACTCGCAAAGCCCGTTCAGTCTTCACCAGATGTATGAGTTATGCGAGCATCTCGGAACCAATCCGTGGTACTGTCTGCCTGGCACGCTTGGTTACGGCGAGATGAAGAACTTCTTGGAGTATCTCGGCGCTCCGCCGGACGTCGGCTACGGTCGCGTACGCGCAGCGCTCGGGCATCCCAGGCCGTGGACCGATGTCTTTCAGTTCATCCATGTGGAGTTTGGCAACGAAGCCTGGAACAACGCCGGCCCGTATCAGTGTGGAGGGTTCAACGGCGACGATTATTGGAAGGACCTGATCGCCATCGGCAAAAATTCCCCTTACTACAAGCCCAACATCATCTTCCACGCGGCGGGCCAGGCCGCCAATCCGTGGCTGAATGAGGGCATCATGGGCCGCGTGCCCAATGCCGACTGTTTCAGCGTTGCCCCCTACATCATTCAGAGCCTCTCGAAAGAGGAAGCCGCTATGCTGGACACCGACGATAAGCTGTTCCGTTGGGACTTTGCCTGGCCCGTCTGGCGGTCGCGCAACCAGGACGGCGCGATGTTTCGAAACTTCCAACTTGCCCAAAAAGCCGGGATCGAACTCTCGATTTACGAGGTGAATCACCATATCACTCACGGCGACGGGCCGCTCGAACCGCGCAACCGCATTGTGACGTCGCTGGGCGGCGGCCTGACGGTGGCCAACAACATGCTCCTGATGCTGAAGGAACACCATCTGCGTCATCAGGCGCTCTTCTCACTCGTGCAGCATTCCTACAACGCGCAAGACATCGGCCCGGTGCGGCTGTGGGGCACAGCGCTCAATATGCGCAGGGGCCATGAGCGGTTCCGCCCGACGTTTCTGGCCTGCGCAACGGCCAACCGGGTCCTGGGTGGGGATTTGGTCGAGACGCGGCACAGCGGCGCCGATCCGAAGTTTTCAGCGACCGGCGTTTTCTCCCGCAAGGGTGTCGAAACGCTGACGGATATTCCGATCATTTGGAGTTATGCGTTTGTCAACGCCCAAAGGCGCGGCGTCATTCTGATCAACCTGGATACGGCAAAGCCGCAACGCGTGGCGCTCGCTTTCGCGGGCGCCGTTGCGAACAACACCGCGCGGCGCTGGCTGCTGGCCGCCGATTCCATCGCGGCCAACAACGAATTTGAAAACCCCGCGCCGCAGGTTGTCATCCACGAAGACACAATCGCGGATTTTGCTTCGGGAAAAACCCTCACTCTGCCGCCGCACTCGATGACCGCTCTGGCATGGCAGTCCCAGCCATAGGCGCTGGGAGTTCTGTCAACCAATCGCCGGCACGACAAACGGCGGGCGATACTCGCGCGTCGCAAGCGCATTGGCCGCGGCGGCCGTCTCGCCGATAAAGCGCTCCGCATCCGGGTCGAACGTCAGCCATGGCCCCAACACCAGGCGCGAGGTATGGAGGTCCGCCCCATTGGCCGCGAGGTGTTCGCGGCACCGTTCCGCGGCATCGGCCAGTTCGGCATTCGCGCGCGCGGCCTCACGGATGGCTTCATGCGGTGCCGCGACGCCCAGGCGATACGAAATGTTGGCCAAGTGGGAGAAGCCGGCGGACAGATGCCCCTCGAGCGCCGGCGCATAAAGTAGGTCGGCCTTCCGACTGCGCACGGCTTCAATGAAATTTGCTACATGCGTGGCAACAATTTCGCCTACGCTGGCGCTGCCGAACTCTTTGATTTCCTTGCCCTGATTGTCGAAGATCTTGCCGCCCGGATGGGTACCCGTGAAGTAACCGCCCTCGCACTGAATCAGGATGCCGATGCCCAGGTTGCGATGCTTGCCGGCGGCTTTCGCGCCTTTTTTCTCCGGCAGCCCGCGCAACTCGCAGATCATCGGCGCTGGCTCGCAATCGAGAAATGCGACGTGCGTGTTAGGCGTTTCCCCGTCGTCGTCATACAAGAAGCGTCCGCCGAAGCTGAAAAGCCGTCGGGGCATTTTCGGATTGCCCAACGCCCAGCGGCACATGTCAATGTAGTGGACCCCGTTGTTGCCAATCTCGCCGTTGCCGGTCGCCCAAAACCAGTGCCAGTCATAATGCAAATATTTCCGCTTGAGCGGTCCCATCGGCGCCGGTCCGCACCAAAGGTCGTAGTCCACGCTCGGCGGAACAGGTGTCGGCGCGGCGCTCTTGCCGATGCCGTCGCGCTGGCGATAGACAATGACGTGCACATAACGGATCTTGCCGATCTGCCCGCTGCGGATAAACTCAAAGGCCTCGCGGAGACCCGGGCTCGAGCGGCCTTGCGTGCCGACCTGGACAATGCGGCCGTATTGTTTTGCCGCCGCGACGATCTGCCGGCCTTCCCAGATGTTGTACGACATCGGCTTTTCGACATAGACATCCTTGCCGGCTTGACACGCCCAGACCGTCGCCAGCGCGTGCCAATGATTGGGGAGGGCGACAATCACTGCGTCAATATCCTTCGCCTCGAGCAGTTTGCGAATGTCGCGGTAGGCGGCAGGAGAGGCACCTGATTTTTTGACCAGTGCGACGCCGTGATCGAGAATGGCCTGATCCACATCGCAAAGAGCTGCAATCCGGACGCCGGGCACTTTTTCAAACGCTTCGATCAGCTGGCGGCCGCGGCCGCCGACGCTGCCCGGAATATCAATCCCGCCTAATCCGACAATGGCCAGCCGCACTTCGCTGTTGGGACTTGCGGCGCTGGCGGCTGGCGCGGCGGAATTCCCGACGCGCGACAATCCGAGCGCCAGCCCGCCCGCCATCGAACTTTTTACAAAACTTCTCCGAGTTGTCCTATGCATGATCCCTTCTCCGATTGTAATATCGCACGCCAAACATTTTGGGCGGTAGTTCCGATCCTTTGTCAAGGCTAACACCAAACCCATTCATGATTCGAGCCACTTCCTGCTTGATAGGCGGCAATCGGGCAAGGACACTGCTTCCCAATGTTGTAAGGAGGTTTGAGCCATGCGCTGCTCCTTAGCCCACGGCGGTTCCTCTCTCGTTTTCCATCCAATCGGAGCTCTGTCTGTGGCTTATTGGGTGATGACGTCCTTCGCCCATGCAGCCGCGCTGCCCGAGCCGCCGCGTACGATTCTCTCCGTGCGGCCAAGCTCCGCCGTCGTTACCGGCGCAACGTATCGCGCGGACTCCGCCGCAGCCTTCGAGGCCGCGCTTCGCCAAGCCCGGCCCGGCGATGAGATCGTCCTGACCGCCGGCAAGACCTTCGTTGGCAACTTCACCCTGCCGTGGAAAGCCCCCACGGGCTGGATCACTATCTGCTCGTCGGAGTTGAAAAGACTGCCGCTCGACGGCGTGCGTGTTTCGCCCCAGGACGCTGCCGCCATGCCAAAGATCGTATCGCCCAACGATCGCGCCGCGCTGACCGCCGCGCCCGCCGCGGGATTCTACCGTCTCGTTGGTCTCGAAATTACGCAGGCCGACAACGTCGGCTACAACTACGGTCTGGTCGAAATCGGCGCTCCGTCCAATCATCCCGACCGCATTCCGCGCGGCTTCATTCTCGACCGCCTTTACATCCATGGCCGCCCCAACGCGGCGCTCAAGCGCGGCATCGGCCTCAACGGCGCCGCCATCGTAGTTGCCAACTGCTACATTGCCGACTGCCACGTCGAGGGTCAGGATGCACAAGCGATCGGAGGGTTCACAGGCCCGGGGCCGTTCAAAATCGTCAACAACTATCTGGAAGGATCGGGCGAGAACGTCATGTTTGGCGGAGCCGATCCGATGTTGCCCGACCTTGTTCCGTCGGACATCGAAATTCGCGGCAATCGTTTCTTCAAGCCGCTTTCATGGCGCAAACAGGAACCCGCATTTGCGGGCAGAGCATGGACGGTCAAGAACCTGCTCGAATTCAAAAACGCCCGCCGCGTTCTGGTCGAAGGCAACGTCCTCGAATACTCATGGGCTCACGGGCAGGTCGGCTTCGCCCTGCTTGTGACGCCGCGCAATCAGGGCGGCAAGGCGCCGTGGTGCACGGTCGAAGACCTTGCCTTTGTCAACAACATCGTCCGCCATTGCAGCTCGGGTATTGCGATCGCCGGCGAGGATGACAATCACCGCAGCCAGACCACCAAGCGCGTTCTCATCCGCAACAACCTGTTCGAGGAAATCAATCCATCGCGCTGGGGCGGCGATGGCCGGCTGCTCCAACTCACCTCGCCGCGCCAACCGGCTGAGGACCTCGTCATCGAACGGAATACGTTCCTCCACAGCGGGCGCGGCAATACATTTATCTCCATGGGCGGTCGCGGCAAAGTGGCGCGCGGCCTGATTGTCCGCGACAACATCGCCACGCACGGCCAGTATGGCATTCACGGCGACGGAAAAGCCGGAGCCCTGGCGGCGCTCGATGCGTTTTGCGACGGCTACATGCTGACCGGCAACCTGATCATCGGAGCGGGCGGGAGCAAGGGCTGGCCCGCAGGCAACTATTTCGTTCCGACCCTCGACGCGGTTGGGTTCCAAAATCCCGCCGCGGGCGACTATGGCCTCAGGCCCGAAAGCCCTTGGCGCACTCGCGGCGCCGATGGCGGCCCGCTCGGGGCCGACATGGAAGCTCTCCGCAAAGCCACTGCGCGCGCGATCTCCGGCGGGCGCGAATAAACGCAGGCGGCGAACCCTGTGGCCGCATTCCGACTACGTCCACATGCCTTGTACTCTAACCTGGCTTTTGGCCCCAACCAAAGAGATTTTCGCCAGATGGCTGCATCTTGAGATGAAGGATTCGAAGGCGGCCGCAAAAGGCAGAGCAATCGTCTGTCTTTCGATGAACCCATACAGCAAAGCGGCAGCATGGCTGCCGCACTCCAAAAGTTTTGCCCTGGTGCTCAAA
>JADFCW010000122.1 GCA_017161705.1 Candidatus Sumerlaeota bacterium
CCTCGAATCGTTCATCGTGAGATCCAGCCATCTTGCGAAGATCTTTTTGCTTGTGGTGAAAGGCCACGTTAATATCACATTGTTATGCAGCGTGTGGCACCAAGACTGCAAGTCAAATTTTTATAAATACCACATACCTACACATCAAGTTTGACATACATGGGATGGTATCCGCAATAAACGGAAAGGTTAAGGCATTATGGTCCGGAGGAATGCAACACGACGGGAGATTCTAGCAGGCGGCGCAGGCGCGGCCGTAACGATGGCATGGTCAGCCGTGACGCCGGGCGGAGGAGAATCCAAGGAGCCGTACCAACTGGGCTGCCAGACGCTGCCATATCGCGCCTATCCGCTTCGGCGCGCGCTCGAAGGTATTCAAAAAGCCGGCTACCGCTTTGTTCATCCTTTTCACACGCACGAGGGCAAGCCGGCTTTTACGCCCGACATGACCGCCGCCCAGCGCGCCGAGCTCAAGCGTATGTTCCGCGACCACGGCCTGACACCGCACATGGCGTTCATCGGACTGGCCGGAGGCGATCTAACGACCGAGAAGGGCCCGACGGTCTGGAAAAAAGACCTCGATCTGTTTCGGGAATTTGAGATCGGGACCTGTGTCGGCGTCGGCCCATGGTATTTCAAGAAGTTTCCCGACCAGCCGCGTCCAGCCGACGAATGGGCTGCCGCCTGCGAGGCGTGGTATAAGGGCCTCGAACAGGTGGTGCCTTATGCCGAGCAGTTAGGGATTACCATTACGCTCAAGCCCCACACGGGTATTACGGCGACGGCGGCGGCGTGTCTGAAGATTGTCCGGCGGGTCGTTTCCGAGCGGCTGAAAATCTGCTGGGATGCTGGGAATGTATCCTATTACGAGGGGGTCCGGCCCGACCCCGACTTGCCGGCGCTCGCGCCGCACGTGCGGGCGGTGTGCATCAAGGATCATCGCGGGCCGCGCGCCAACCCGGACTTCCCGGTACCCGGCGAGGGCAACGTGGATCACGAGGCCATGTTCAAGATCCTTTTCGGCGCGGGATTCCGCGGGCCGCTGTCCGTCGAGCGCGTGGATGGCACGATGAATGCCATGCAGATGGAGGCGGAATTGATAGACCGCCGGATCGCCCAGGCGCATGCGTTTCTTGCGCCGCTTCTGAAAAAGTGCAGCGGCCGCTCTACCGTGTGACCAGCGGTTTTTCGCGGGCCCCCTCGGCCTCGACAATGGGCCAGGTGGCGCGCAGGTCGTCCTTATAGGGGCCAATTTTTTCCACCGGAATCGTCTGGAAGCCCAGAGCAAATGCCGGCGAGTCGGGCCGCAGGCGATAGTCGTCTTTGCTTTCGTCCACGAACCGCGGGTCGGCTATGATCGAGTGGCGGTCCATTCCGAGAGCCTTCCACGATTCCCACTCGTCCAGCACAGCAGCCTCGCGCAGCGTGACGTCGTCCACCCAGAGCGTGCCGGAGGGCTGGCGAATTTCGAGCCGCACGCGCATGGATTTCATTGCCGGCTTGAAGTCGGAATCGCCGACGGCGGGGAATTTGAACACGAGCTCCTGTTCTTTCCAGTCGGGACCGACTTCGGCGATTTTTTCCTTCGACCAGAAATAGACGTTGGCTACATAGGACTGAATCATGAGCGATGCGCGGGTCCCCGGCGATGCACTGCGCATGCGTGCGATCAGACGATAGGACTGTCCCGGCTTGGCGGATATGTCGGCGCTGACAAGGGTCGGCCAGGCGACCCGTCCTTTGGCGTCCTTGCTCGATGCGCCCTCGATGCGAAGCGAGCGGTTGCCGGAGGCGCGGACGGCGGAATCGGCGGCGGCTTTGGCGCCTTCCGGCCGATGCTGCCAGCGCCATGCCTTCGGCAAACCGTCGGCGGCGGTTTCCTCGAAGCCCGGATTGGGGACCAGATTCGGGCCGGATGCTTCCTTGATTCGCTGCTGGCCTGTGCGCAACGGTAGGCCGTAATGCCAGATCAGGTTGGAATCGCTTTCGTTGTGATCGAACGGAAAATTGCGGGCTTGAACCAGTTTTGCATCGGGATCGCGATAGCAGATGATGTTTCGGCGAAACACGTTGCCCGACATGATGTTGCCGTCGGGCAGCACAGCCTGCGTTGGATGGATATGCATGTTGCGCATAGTTTTCCAGGCTGGTTGGCCGGCGACCGATTCATAGCCGCGGATCATGGCGGGCAGGTGCGTGATCCAATAGCGATGGGTGGGCGTCCAGCCGCTGTATTCGATCTGCTGCAAGCGGCCGCCGACGAAAATGTTGTTCTCGATCCGGTTGTCGCGGCCGTTGTGCAGATGAACGAGGGCGCGATAGGCTCGCACGACGATGTTGCCGACGACATCCACGCCGCCGGTATTGTCGTCGAGATAGACGCCCCAGGAGTAGTGGGGAGAGACCCATTGGCCGTTTTCATAGCCAAAGCCCAGACTGTCGTGGAAGTAGTTGTATTGGATTTTCGTGCCGCGCGACGAAATCCAGTCGCGCCCGCCTGTATAGACAACGCCCGTGTCGGCGGTCTCGAGATTGACGTGCCGGATATGGTTGTATTCGATGCCAAGATTGTTGCCGCTGAACTGGATGCCGAACCGCGGGCAGTCGTGAATGAGATTGTGCGAAGCGATGTTGCCGCAGCCGCGCAGGCTCACGCCGACGCCTTGCTTGTAGAATACGCCCGTGTGGTGGATGTAGTTGTTGTCGGCCGTGTTGTGGGCGGGTGTGAGGGTGATGCGGTCGCCTCCGCTGATCTCGATGCCGTGGCTGCCGGTCTCGTGGATGTCGCAGCCCACGACGCGGTTGTCGCGCCCGCCGTTGACGGCCACCCCCGAGCCGCGATAGTCGCCGACGTTGCGGACGGTGCAGGCCGCGATGAGGCAGTTGTAGGTGTCGGCGAGCGAGACGGCAGTGCCTTCGCAACACTCGAACGTTAGGCCGCGGATCGTGATGTGAGAGGCGCCGGCGCCGATTTCGAGAATGGTGCGCAGTGTGGGAACATAAACAGTCAGGGGGTGCGACACTCCTCGCCCGCCTTCGTCCGGCGGCCAGAAATACAGGACCCCCTTCTGGGTGTCCACATACCATTCCCCGGGGGAATCGAGTTCCTCGAACATCCCGCGCACGTAATAGCGGTCAGTGGGGCGGATTGCATAGGAACAATCGTTGGTCAGAGTGATGGTGCGTTTTTCGCGATCTATGGCCTTGATGCGCACGATGTCGTTCCACCAGTTGTGTCGCGGAAAAACGAACACCTCGCCGTCCTGGGGGCGTGCCCACTCGCGCGCGTCTTCGGCCTTGTAGCGCAGCGTGCGGCGGTCTTCGCCTGGCATATCCTGATACATCGGAACATAGTTGCCATCGGCATACGCCCAGCCGCCGCCGTAGGGATTGGCGGGATCGAAATTCGGATAGCGCGCCAGATGCTGCCTCTGACCGTTGAAGATGAGTTGGCCGAAGTTGACGCCTTTCAATCCCTGCTTTGTCAAATCGGCCTGAAGGATTTTGCCTTTATACGGAGTGAAACCGGTGACGGCCCTTCCGCCGATCAGAATCGGTTTTTCGTTTGGGTAAGCGCGATAGACCACGGGCGAGTCGGCCGAACCGCCGTCCTGCTTTTCGAGCCGGAACGTGCGCTCGAGAAAATATATGCCGTCTCGCAGATACACCGTCGCCGGTTCTTTGAGAGCGCCGGCGGCTCTTGCTTTTCGAATTTCATTGCGGGCTCGCTCGATCGTGGCAAACGGCCCGTCGGTTTTCGCCGCATTCGGCGCGGCCAGCTGTCCCGACCACGTATCGTTGCCGTTGGCGGCGACATAGAATTCGATCCCTTGCGCAAGTGTGCTTATCAGGCTGCTCAATACCCCTGCAGCGAGTGCGCGACCCGTGCTGACTTTCCTGCATTTTTTCATCGTTGCATTCTCCCCTCATGCGTGAAAACCGGCGATAATGCTGCGCATGTATCTAACGTGGTCGTTGGCCACAACCCAAAATTCACAAGACAGCTGGACCTCAAGATGAAAGATTCGAAGGCGGTCGTAAGAGGCAGAGCAATCGTTTGTCTTGCGATGAACCTCTACAGCAAAGCGGCAGCAGGGCTGCTGCACTCTAAAACCATTGCATCAAAGCGGCAGCAGGGCTGCTGCACTCTAAAACCATTGCATCAAAGCGGCAGCAGGGCTGCCGCACTCCAAAGTTTTGCTCTGATCCTGCAAGGGGGAATGCTTTTGCTTTGGACTGCGGCAGCCATGCTGCCGCTTTCGCTCGACAGGTTTCGACACGCCGGACCCGCCCTGTATTCATAAACAAACATGGGATGCTCCAAAAGACGCATACATTTGGGCTAGATCTTTAAACGAAAGAAGTTAAATCCAGTAACCATATGGCGTCGCGGCAGGCTTTCCCAGCAACTGCGGGGAAACCCGATGGGTGCATCGGGCCAATTCCTATGAGGCTGTGCCGCACCCATACCCCGTAAGAGAAAAGGCGCATTATTTTTGCGGATGTCCATGATCGGGCAGGCGAACTTCACGCTTTTGCAGCGCGTCCGCCACGTGTTGTTGCACATGCCGTGCCAGTTCATCGGCGATTCGCGCGTGCGCTTTGGCTCCCCAGTCATGTCCTTCGGGCGAACAGTAATCGGGGCCCAGATCGAACCATTCGCGGGTATCTAAATAGTCGAGAATGCCCTGGCGGTTCAGTTCGACTACTTTTGCCTTGATCGCCGGAAAACTGTCGAGATGCCCCTGGACGGAAATCATGATCAGCCGGACGCCGGAGTCGTGCAGACAGCGAGCGAAGTGCTCCAACAAATCATTGTAATAGTCTTCGGCGACCGACGACGGAGCGGGCCTCTCGCTTTTCCCGGTTGCCGGGCCGCCGGCCCCTCCGGTCTGAACCTGCATCATGTTTTCCTTCTGATCTTTCCGTCGCGCGACGTGATACAGGCGGTTGCGCAGGAAATTGTACGTCTGGCTATGGCCGGTAAGCAGCGTATAGATGGGCTTGCTCCAGGCCACGATTTGCCGAAACCGGTTGATACTCTTCTGCTCGATCCGGTGCAGGACAAACGTGGTGCGAGCGTCGTCCCACGCGACCAGCGGCGTCAGGAGATTGTCTTCCGGGTCATTCTTGCAGAATTGGAGAATGACGATCCTGGGACGGTATTTCACCCCGAAGCTCAAATAGCGTGCGATCTGATGGGTAAGGCCCCAGCCGCCGTTGCCGAGGTTGACCACGCGATAGCGGCCGCCGAGGTTGTGTTCCAGCCGCGCCGAAAAGGTTTCGTGGTCCTGGACGCCATATCCGAACGCAAAGGAATCGCCGAGAACGACGATTTTTTCCGGACCGCCGTCGAATGGAATCAACTCCCCGCGATACCGCTCGGCATTCGTGGTGTAGGTGAAGTGAAACACGCCTGGCCGGCGGTGTTGCATTTTGACGCTCGGGAAATTGATGATACCGATTTCGGGAAGATAATCATAGCGCGGCGTCAGCATCACCTGTGGAAAGAAAAGGCGGAAGAGGATTTCGAGGAGAAGAAACGCCACCAAAGTGCCGCCGGCAACCAGCGCACTTCTTGCAAACACCTTGGCCACGACTCTTTTGAGATTCATCGTCCGGTTCGTCAATTTAATATGCCGCGCCGCAGTGAAGGTGCTCGTGGGCTCTGTCACGATACTGCTCTGGCTGCTCTATACAAAACCCGGCCCGCTTGCGCCAAAAGACACCGCGTGTATTGCCGAAAACGAACTGCCAGACTAAGGTCGCTCGGCGGCGGCGGATATTCCGTTGGCTTCCTCATGCTCTCCATGGAACGGGCACGCTGCTCAAACCGCTTGCAGATTAAACCTCGCGGGCCTGGTAGAAGTTGGACCGCCGGAGAACGGACTTTTGCAATGGGCCTTCGATCTGTTTGCTTGTCGCTCCCACCTTAGGAGCAATTTAATTACCGGGATTCACCCGACTGGGGTTATTCGAACCGGAAGTCAAGTTAGAAGTGTTAGGGCTCAAAGATGCCCTCGATTCTTCCAATAAATTCCCGGGCGAAAGTATTACACCAAGGAGACGAAGGCAATAGAAACAGGAAAAGCGAAGTGGAGAGCGCTGTCGCTGTTGCGTCAGCGCGCGCTTCTTGCTGCGTGGAACGCTCGACTTGGGTTCCCCTTGACGTATGTTTCTTTTCCATGATTGCATTGTGCCGTATAAACGGATTTAGCCGCGCTCGCAATCTGTTGGGACCAGATGCCGCGCTGTCAGGCGCAGGAGGACAGATTCGGCGCCTGCCGCTCGTTGCACGAATCCAATTTTGCCACCCTATCCTAACAGGAGGAGAAACGCCATGGACCGCAAGAGATTCCTGGCCGCCGCCGCGGCGGGGCTGACGTTTTCGACGTCCAAAGTTCCCCGCGCGAGCGACGGGGTGCTCGTTCTCGAGACCGCGGAAAGGAGCGATGCACGATGATGGCTACGTACACAAGATTGTTGAAAGTCCGGATTCCCTTATTGGTGTTGGGAGCGATCCTCCTGGTCGGATGGCTCGCAAGTAGATCGCCCGCGCTGGCCGCGGAGGTGGACTCACCCTTTCCCGTCCGCGTCTCGACGAACGGCCGCTACTTGTTGGACGCCACCGGCAAGCCCTTTCTTCTGCACGGAGATACCGCGTGGACCCTGATCGTACAACTCACGAAAGAGGAAGCGGAAGAGTATTTGGAGAACCGGCGTCAGAAAGGGTTCAACTCCATCATCACCACTCTGCTCGAGCCAAAGTGGGCCGACAACCGGCCCCAAAACAGGAACGGCGACGCGCCCTTCACAACCCTCTGGGATTTCTCGACTCCGAACGAGGCCTATTTCGCGCACGTCGACTGGGTGGTCCGAAAAGCAAGGGACAAAGGGATCCTGATCGTTCTCAACCCCTGCGACATCAGTTGGGCATCGCCGAATGCAACAAGGGATTGCTCGCGGAGATCGTGGCCAACGGGCCGGCCAAGTGCCGCAACTACGGGCGCTACCTGGGTGAGCGTTACAAGGACTACTCCAACATCATCTGGGTGGCGGGAGGAGATATGACGCCGGCGGAGGGATCGACACTGGAGAAGAACTTGCTGGAAGTCCTCCTCGGAATCAAAGATAGGGCGCCAAACCACCTCTGGTCCGCCCACTGGTATCGTTTCTCCACAGCCCTGGACCAAAGCGCGTTCAGCCCTTATATGGACTTGGACGCCGTCTATAGCGGCAACCGCACCTATATTCAGACCTTGCGGGCTTACAACCGTGTGAACCCGAGGCCCGTCTTCCTCTACGAGGCATTCTACGAGGACGATCAGATCATGCGAGCCTGCGGCACTCCGCAGCTTATGCGCGCGCAGGCCTACTGGACGCTCCTGTCAGGAGCGTGCGGTCATCACTTCGGGAGTTATCGCATCTGGGGCTTTGGCGCTGAGGTCATCGGCGGAGGGCGGTGGGACTGGCGCGCCGGGATGGAATCTCAGGGCGCCCGCGAGATGGTCCACGTCAAGAGACTCTTCGAGGGCCGTGCGTGGTATGACCTGGTGCCAGACCAAGACCACACGGTGGTCACAAAAGGCTACGGGTCATTCGGACAAGACGACCGCACGGCCGGCGGCGACTATGTGACCGCTGCGCGCACCCGCGATGGAAGCCTCGTCATGGCCTATGTCCCCTCGACCGGCACCGGGTCGCGGACAATCACCGTGAACATGGCGCGGCTGGGCGGGCCGGCGAACGCCCGCTGGTATAACCCGACGAATGGGACCTATGCCTCGATCGCCGGCTCTCCTTTTGCCAACAGCGGTTCGCGGAATTTCACGACCCCCGGCGACAACGGGACCGGCGCGAACGACTGGGTGCTCGTTCTCGAGACCGCGCGGGCCGGAGATTCGGTCTCCGGCAACAATTATTAGCCTCCCTAAAAGAATCTGTGGGTAACTTTTGGCTCGGGTAGATGGCCGAGTGTATGATAGAGTGCGATTTCCAAGGTTTTGAAGGAGGCGTAGCCATAGGCTTTTCTCGTGGTCAACTTGGCTTTGTTGTGGAGGCCTTCGACCACGCCGCGGGAAAACTCCTTCTTGGCCCGAAACCAGTTCAGGATCAGGGGCCGGTCCGAGCGCAGCATCCGCGCGACGTCCTTGACGGGTTTGATCCGCGAGCGCATGGCCTTGCCGCACCAGCCGTTGAGGAACTGCCCCGCCCAGTGGGGCGAGACGTAGTCCCAGAATTGCTGGAATTCCTCCTTCAGCAAATACGCCCGAACGCGCGCGTATGAAACGCCTCGGCCACCGGGGTCCACGACAACCGCTTGGCCCGGCCGGCCCAGCCGGGCCAGTTTCGGCACTGCGGTTCGGCCGCATTCGATGGATTTCCCGCTGCGGCCGGGCGAGCGGGCGAGCTTCGCCTGGCACAACGAAGGCCGTTGGTTCGACGGTGCGGGGGACCGCGAGGGCCGCCCTGTGCCGCCGGCCAAAATTCCGCCCTATTTCGGCAACGGCGCGATCGTGTTCGAGCCAACCGCCGGCTCGCCGGCCATGCGTTTGGACAATATGGAGATAGAGACGGCGCCTGGCAAGCCTGTTGTGCTGCGCCCTAAAAACCCGGCGAAACTTGCATTCGTGGAGTATGATATACAGTGCCCCTATATTTTCGCCGATGCCGAGGTGCGCGCGACGGTCGCAGCGGGCAACGCCGGCGCACTGCGCCTCTACGTTTCGCACGACGAAGGAAAAAGCTGGAAGGAAGTCATTGCCGGCGGCGAGTCGGCGGGTGCGATTCACGCGGCATCGAGCAGTCAGGTGGTGGGCCGCTACCAGTATCGGCTCAGGCTGGAGATCGGCTCAGGCTGGAGATCGCCGCCGGCTCGGGGGCTGCCGTCAGCGCGTTGCAGGTCCGAACGGTTTTCGTCGCTTCCCCGTTGGCCTTGCCAGGAAAACTGACGTTGGGGCAGAACCGGATTCGATTTGCCGGCGGGCCGGTCGTCTCGCCGCTGAAGTCCACTTGCCGCTGGGTCGAACGGTATCGAGACGACCTCGGGGTGTCGCTCAATACGGTGAACTACTATATGAACGGCGATCAGGCCCATCGGAACCTGCTGGTCGCGTCTCCGGGCGAAGAGACCCCACTCCGGATCGCGCTGGAGGGGCGGAAGTTCTCCGGCAAGGCTACGCTGGAAGGTTTGCCCGACGGCTGGACCGCTCAATTAGACCCTACAGTGGCTGCACGCTCGTCGCCCCCAGTCGCCGTCTTCGCTCCAATTCATCCTCCGGCCTGGGCGGCTGGAAGAGGGGCAAATCCAGGCGATGGAGGTCGTTCTGCGAGAGGGCAAGCAAGAGCGCCGCATTCCGCTTCAAGTGCTTGTGGCCGATTCCCCCCCGGGTGCGCGAGGCAGAGGATGCCGACGATCTTTCGGGCCGGGTCGAGAAGGCTCCGCTGGCCGAATTGAGCGGCGCTTGCGGAGCGGCATCCGGCGGTCAAGGCCGCTTGGGCTTTGACCTGCTTGCCGGCCGCACAGGCGATTATGCGCTGTGGCTTCGGGCAAGATGGGAACCCGACTCCAGCACAGCCATGGAGTTGGCCATTGACAGCGGCCCGGCACGGAAACTGCGCGCGACGGCAATGATCGGTTTCACCGACTGGAACGACCCGGGCCGTGCTCATACGAAAATGTTTGCCCACTACGGCGAGCAGTTCACTCACTGGTCCTGGTATCGCATCGGCAACGTGCATCTGGAGGCCGGCAAGCACCGCCTGACCTTGGCGGCCGACCGCGGGGCATGGTTCGACGCGTTGCTGATTCTGCCACAGAACCCCGCCATGGACCGGAGCGCGATGAACCTATTCCAGAACTGGAACTACGCGCCTTGGGACAATGCGCTATAGGCTTCCGGCCGCGGCGGGCGACCTGACCGCTTTTGGCCTGATGATGCAGCTGAATAATACTTGCAAATGGCATGAATCCGAGGCAACTCCCCATTCCAAGGGGAGCAGAAAGATAGATCAGCGGGTCAAACAATATCTCGAACAGAGGACAGGAGAAAAACTGCTATGAACCAGTTCAACCCCACCATTACGTCCCGGCGTGAATTTCTTAAAAAGAGCGGCCGTCTCGCGGCGGCGTCGGCCACAGCGGTCGGAGTAGTCCGCCCAGGCTACACGGCCGGCAGCGACAGCCTCAACTTGGCGCTGGTTGGCTGCGGCGGCAGGGGAACAGGAGCGGTCAAGAATGCTTTTGCCGTCAGCGGGGGCCCGATCAAACTCGTGGCCATGGCCGATGTCTTTGAAAACCGGCTTAAAAACAGCTACAAGGAGCTAAGCGAGAAACACACCGAGGATGTGGATGTGCCTGAAGATCGCCAGTTCCTCGGCTTTGACGGATACCGCCAAGCGATGGATTGTCTGCGACCGGGCGACATCGTGATCCTGGCCACCCCTCCGGCCTTTCGATGGGTCCATTTCCGCTATGCCATCCAGAAAGGGCTGAATGTTTTCATGGAAAAGCCGGTCACCGTGGACGGCCCGACCAGTCGCCGGATGTTTCGGCTGGCCAAACAGGCGGAAGCAAAAAACCTCAAGGTGGCTGTCGGTCTGATGTCGCGTCATCAGCGCGCGATGCAACAATTACATGAACGGATCCAGGACGGCGAAATCGGCGAGATCATTCTGCAGCGCGGATACCGCATGCAAGGGCCGATCGGAACCTTCGCTTCGCCGCCCAAGCCGCCCAATATCAGCCACCTGATGTATCAGGTCCAGCGATTCCACAGTTTCCTCTGGGCCGGCGGCGGGTCCGTCAGCGACTTCCTGATCCACATCATAGATCATCAGTGCTGGATGAAGAATGACTGGCCCGTCAAGGCTCAGGCGGTCGGCGGCCGCCATTATCGCCGCGACCCCAAAGGGGTGAGATACGTGGATCAAAACTTCGACTCCTACGCGATCGAATACACCTTTGCCGACGGCAGCAAATTTTTCATGGAAGGGCGTTGCATGGAGGGATGCGCTGAAATTTACTCCAGCGCCATTCATGGCAGCAAAGGCATGGCCATCGTCTCGAAGAAGGGCGACTGCGGGATGCCCTCGAGCACTTACAAGGGACAAAACCCGGACAAGGCTAAGCTGATCTGGGAGTCCAATATAGACCAGGATGAGAGCAATCCCTATGTCAACGAATGGCGCGACCTGCTCGATGCCATTCGCAACGATAAGCCCTACAACGAGGCCGAGCGGGGAATTCGCGCCAGCCTCGTCACCAGCATGGGACGCATGGCTGCCCACACCGGCCAGGAAATCACGTACGAGCAAATGTTGAATTGTCCTCACGAATTTGCGCCGGGCCTGGACAAGTTGACGGCGGATTCTCCCCCGCCGCTGAAGCCCGACGCCCAGGGCCGCTATCCGGTTCCTCAGCCCGGCATTGTCAAAGACCGCGAATATGCGGACTTTGAATAGAGCATTGCTCGCTGTCCACCTTGCGGCAGGGTAAAGCGCACAGGCCCGTGCGGGGGCCGCACGGGCGCGCAAGGAAACATATTGAAGTCCTGCCTGCAATGCTTGGAGTTGCCGCGCCCGCACGGCTTGTTGGCTCTATTGGGACCTGCAGCCCCAACCAAAAAGAGATTTGCACGACGGATGGATATCAAGCCTGGAGGATTTTCGGGCGGCTGTAAAGGCTAGGGCAAACGTTTGGCTTGCGATGAACCTCTACAGCAAAGCGGCAGCATGGCTGCCGCACTCCAAAACTATTGCAGCAAAGCGGCAGCATGGCTGCCGCACTCCAAAACTATTACAGCAAAGCGGCAGCATGGCTGCCGCACTCCAAAGTTTTGCTCTGATCCTCCAAAGGGGAATGCTTTTGCTTTGGACTGCGGCAGCCATGCTGCCGCTTTCGCTCGACAGGTTTCGACGCCCCGAACCTGGCCTATGGCCTAACCAACCATGGGATGCTCCAAAAAGATGCACGCACCTTGGCTAGACAACTAAACGAAAAAATCCAAAAGTTTTTGTCGCTCGCGCAGGGTAACGGGCCTAATGGCCCGTTCAAAAGCCGCGCCAAGAAGCACAAACCGCGGGGCGGGTGCACTCACACCTTTTCCGGCACGACATAGGGCTCGCGCGGTTCGCGCCGCAACAAGCGGTTGGCTGCATCGTCTCCGGGAAACGTCTCTGTCTTTGGATCGAACACAACACTGCGGCCGACGCGGTAAGATATATTGGCCAGCTCGCACAGGGCGGTCGAAAGGACGGTTTCCTCGACATCGGCATTGAGCAGTGTGGGATCTGCGGCGCGGATGGCGTCAAAGAAATTGCGGAAATGATCGCCGCCGCCGGATTCCTTCCCAATCGGCTCGGGAAGCGGCTCCTTGCTGCGTCCCAAAAACACGTTGAACTTGCCGTCGCCGATCGTTGCCGAACCTTTGCTGCCGTAGAACCAAATTCCTCCCTCGTCGTTGTTGTGGTGGCCGCGAATTTCGCAAGTCATCAGCGTGCCGTCATCGAACTCCAGCGAAGCAATCTGCGTGTTGGGCGTTTCCGCCTGGTCTTTGTAGCCAAACCGGCCGCCGGCGGAATGAATTTTCACGGGCAGCCTCTTGCGCATGCCCCAGCGCAGAATATCGAAGGAATGCGGGCCATTGTTGCCCATTTCGCCATTGCCGAAATTCCAGAACCAGTGCCAGTTGTAGTGGACGAGGTTAGCATGGTAGGGCTCCATGCGCGCGGGGCCGACCCACAAATCCCAATGCAGCCACGCGGGCGGATCGGACGGCTGTTTGAAGCCGATCGAGCCGCGTGCCCCGTTGATCAGCCAACGGCCCAGATAAATATCGCCGATGATGCCGTCATGGAGCGCCTGCATGGCCCGGCGATACATGCCCGACGAACGGCGCTGCGTGCCGCCGGCGACAATGCGGTTGTAGTGGCGCGCGGCCTCGATCATTTTGCGGCCCTCAAACAGGTTGTGCATCGCGGGCTTTTCGACGTAGACGTGTTTGCCGGCCTGACAGGCCCAAATGGTCGCCAGGGCATGCCAGTGGTTGCAGGCGGCGATCATCACGGCGTCAATTGTTTTGTCGTCGAGGATCTTTCGCAGGTCGGGAAATGCGGAAGGCTTTTTCCCACTGCGCGATTCGACTTTGGCGGCAGCCGCGGATAAGCGGTTTTCATCCGGATCGCACACGGCGGCCACTTCGACATCTTTGAATCGGCTGACGGCTTCGATATGCTGGTTGCCGCGAATGCCCAACCCGATCACACCGACGCGGATGCGCTCGTTGGCGCCGGCCCAGCTGCGTGACGCGCCGGCGAGCGACACAGCAGCCGCCAGCGAAGAGTGTTGAAGAAAGCGGCGACGAACCACAGATGTCATGAAATTGCTCCTTTGCACACGGTAATGCGGGACAACCATTTTATTGTCCACCGGATTCGCCTGCCGCGCGCTGGACCACCGCCAGCGGGGCGAATGCGACCACGCGGTTCCCGCCTTCTGCTTTGGCACGCGCCAGGGCTTCTTCGGCGCGGCGGATCAGGCTGTCGCTCATCTCCAGTTCCGCTGGATCGGCTTGCGTCACCCCTACGCTGACGGTTGCGGAGAAGCCCTGCCCTTGGCAGGCGAATTCACACTCGGCGATGCGGCGTCGGATTCGCTCGGCGGCGCGCGCCGCATCCTCCAGGGTGGTGCCTGGATAGGCGATGACAAACTCGGCGCCGCCATAACGGCCGGCCGCGTCATACTGCCGGGCGGTGTCGGCAATGATGCGGCCCAGCGTGCGCAGCACGGCATCGCCGGCGGATTGTCCAAACTGTCCGTTGATGTTGCGGAAGCTATCTACAGCCACCAAGGCGCACGAAAGGGGTTCGCCGCTGCGCCAGGCGCGGTTGATCTCGGCACCCAGGCGCTCGATCACGCGTTTCCGGCGCAACAGACCTGTCAATTCATCCACAAAGCCCAGGCGGTCCAGTTGGCACCGATATGCCTGCACCGTGCGGAGCACATGCCAAACGAGGCCGCAGGAGGCAAACGTCAATACGAGCAGGGCCGCTGCTTCCACGAGCAGCGGCACAGGCGACAGCGGGATGGGCGAGGACAACGCGGCGCCCAGAATCCAGCCTGTGGCAACGCCGCTGGCTGCCAAAGCCACAATCAAAACAATGGCGATGGTCATTGGTTTGATCAGACGTTCAGACACAGACGGTCCTCCTTCCGGGGCCGCACAGACCGAGGATTTGCGAATCGGTCGGAATATCCCCTCGGCCGGCATCCCGGCTGGTTCCCGATGCTCATAATTTCCGGCAGACGATTCGGACGTTCACGCGTTCACCGCGGTCTATCTGCTCGCGTTCCGGACCCGTCGGGTAAAAGGCGCGCGATTCTTCCCACATCTCCTCGATTTCGATGTCGGTGAATCCCGAAGCCCCCAGCAGTTGCTGCCAGGCGAGAATGCGAAACAATCCGGATTCCAGCTCCGGGAAACCGCCGGTCCATAGGGCTTTTTCCGTGGCCGCCTCGCACTCGAATCCGAATCGGCCGGAGGGTTTCAGCACACGATAGACCTCCCGGATGCATCCGTCCTTGTCCGGGAGCCAATGAAGCGTGGCTTGGCTGACGACGGCATCAAAGGAATGGCTCTCGAACGGCAGATGCCCGGCTTCGCCGACTTGAAACGACACCGAGCGCGTCAGCCCCAAAGCCGAGGTGCGCAAGACGGCCTCGACAATGCGTTCGATGCGGTGATCAATTCCCACGACCGTGCAGCCGAACGTTTCGGCTAGCTGACGAGCGGGGCCGCCAATGCCGCATCCGATGTCCAAAACGCGGTCGCCCCGCTCGAGTCCAAGGCGGTTGCCGAGATGTTCGGTGGCCGCGTCTCCGCCGATATGCCAGCGGCCGTTGCGCAAGGCGGCTTCGCTTTCGGCTACAAAGCGACGCACGCTGAACTGATAGTCGTCCGAGACCAACTCGGCCAGCGTTTCCAGATACTCCTCCGGCTGCAAGATTCTTTTTTTCAAGAGCAAGTGCAACATTGCCCGCTGTTCCAGGCGCGCGGCAATCAACGCATCAGCGACCCAACCCGACTCTTGTGCAAAGGATGGTTCCACGGTCTCTCCCTCTTCCGGCGTCCCGCCAAATTCCCAAACCACGCGAGAGCCTTTGTAGCAAACTCCGATTTCGATTTCAATGCAAAACGTCCAGGCGATCGTCCCCAGAGCGCTTCCGTGCATTCCCTACTGCCGGACTTGCACATCGTAAACCATAAGGTCAATCCTCCACTGGTTCGAGCGGTATTTGCGAATCGGCGCTTTGGAGTGCACGCAATCCCCGCGCGATCACATCCGACCGGTCGCTATTTCCGCGCACGATCGTTGTCTGCGGGCGCGTTGGGTGTGAAGCGTCGTTGAATGACAATTTTCCGCGAGCGGTTCAACTCCTCCAACCGGTCGCGCAAATCCACCCATGGTGTCAGCACCGACTCCTGATAGGCGTTGCTGTTGGCGACATAGATCGAGGTGGCGTCGGAGGCAAACGCCAGATCAACAAGTTGAATGCCTTCGGGCAGCTCGATTTCATCCTCGACCGTCACATTGGCTGCTTCAAAACGAATTCGCCGGCGAAACCGCACGTTGGTCCGGGTCTTCCCCGTAATCAGAATCCGCTGCAGCAGGCTGCGCACAAGATTGGCGTTCCACCGTCCTATGGTCAACATAAACAGGCGCAGCAAAATATGGCGCAGCGGCGTGGGGAGATTCGACCGGCGGCGCGAGAAAACGCCGGCGATCGCGTAGTCGCCGTCGCCGCGCCGCTCGATCCGGTGGCCGGGGTCAATCAAGTGAGCGACCAATACGCGGCCGTCCTGCGTACGCGCAATCGGGCCGGTGTCGCTGGCGATGCAGCCCCGCGCATCGAATACCTTGATCACGCCGCCCTTGGACAGATTGGCCACGGCGTGATACTCCGGCGTCCGCCAGACAACCATTTTCGCATGGGAGAACCAGTGCTCGGATATCGCGGCGGGGTCGGTTTTCTCCTGTCTGCGGCAACAGTCAGGATCGCGATCCAGATAGGCCTGGAGATAGTTGATCACATAGTGGCAGAACAGGCGGTCGTCGTCGAGATAGCCGCGTTTGCCGCGCGCCATGCCCGCCAAAAAGCCGTCGGCGATCTGTCCAGCCAGAGGCATTTCCGGAGCGAGGAGTTCGAAGCCGTCCGGATAGAAATGATACGTGTTGCGGCTGCCGTATTCGCCGCCGTAGCTGCCGTCGGGATGAAGAAAATGCGCGGCGAATTCAACCGCACGGCGCAAAGGCGCGGTCACGGTGTCGTCGCCGGCAGCGACCCGGTATTTGGCCAAATAATCTATCGTGAAGGTATGATAGCCCGGATCCGCTCCTTCATATTCCTGGAACCAGCCTTCCGGCGATTGCCAGCTGAGAACGAGGTCGCGGCGTTTTTCCGCGGCACGCCGGTACTTTGCCTCCCCCGTTGCCGACGCGGTCAGAGCCAGACAAAGCGCGGCGAGAGCCTGATGGTTGGCCAGCTGGCCCGACTCGTTGTGGCGAACCAGCCAGTCGGCGCGGCGGCAAAAAAATTCAAGGAAACGCGGCTCGTTCAGCCCTAGCAACCGATAGGTTTCCAGGAACGCATACAGCGAAAAGGTCATGGCGCCCATCGCGCGCTCGAACGGGAAGTAGTCGTCGCACGTGCCATCGCGGTGCGAGGAACGCAATGCAAACTCGATGCCCGCAATCGCCAGTTCCCGCAGCCGCTCGCGGCCGAACCATGGGTTTTCTGGAAACGGGTATTTATACACCAGCGCCAGCGCCAACACAAACTCCTGCGACATGCCGCAGGGGAAATCGCTGACCCGAAAATGCCAGTAGGACCGGTCAAAAGAACCATACGTAGGACTGAACCGGTTGCGGTCCACTAGTTCCAGCAGGGCGGGGATTTCCCCCAGTGCGTGGCGCACATAGGTTCGGGGATCCGCGTGCGGGCCGTCGGGCGCGGGTTCCGCAGGTGTCAAAGGCGCTTTCAGGGTGTGAATCAGCCGCACGGCACAGGTCCTGTAGCAAAGCGGAGAAATAATCAGCAGTCCTTCCAGTTGGTAAAT
>JADFCW010000123.1 GCA_017161705.1 Candidatus Sumerlaeota bacterium
CGGTCCGCTGCGGCCAGGCGCTGATCTCGCTGGATGCCGCGTCCGGTTTCTCGCTCTCCGCCTTTGCGGTTCAGGGGCAGGCTGTCCTGCCCTTGGTCACGTCAACCACTGTCCGGTGCTGGATTGCCGGCCGGGAACAGACTCTGCAGCCCGGCGCGCAGGCCGCCGCCCTCGCGTTAGTCGAGGAAGGCCCTCAGCGCATCGTCCTTCAAGCTCCCTTCACGCTGACCGGCTCGGACGGCTGGCCGGTGGGCAACGCCCAATATGATCTGATCCTTTACCCCGAGGGGGAGGTTTTTCTTACCTTTCGGTTGTTTCCGCTTCGCGAGACAGCTTTGGACGCGGCCGTCGAGGTGCGGTTTGCCGCCGACGCCGGCCTGCATTTTGAGCGTTCCCCCACGCTGCCTTTGATAGCGGCCTCCTACGAAAGCGGCCCCGTCGCCGGCCTATACTGGCATACGGACGACGCTCCGCGAATGGCCATGCTCGGCGGCCAGATGTCCTGCGCGTTTCGCTGCAATCTCGAGGGCAGTGGAAAAGAGCGTCAATACACGCGTTCCTTTGTGATCAGCATCGCAAAAGACGCTGCACAATTGCGCCAGCGCTGCCGCGCCCATGTCGAGCCCGTTCGCCCCTCGCGACTCGAAGGCTGCCGGCCCATGATCGAACAAACGCCCGAGGTGCGTGCACTGGCCGAACATCTGCCCGGCTGGTGCTATAGCTATCGCGATGGAACTTACAACATCTTCTCCGACGCCCCCGAAGGCGTGATGGAGTTTTACAACACGCTGGACGAAACGCGGCGTGTTCGCGTACGCGTTGTGGCCGAAGGCGTCCCGGCACTTGTGCTGACCCGCGATGGATTTACGCCGTGCGAGGCGGCGCAGGTCGTTTCCATGACCCCCGACATCGAACCGGGACGGCCCGGCCTTGCTTCGGCCACTCTGGCCGCTTTCGATCTTGCGGGCCACGAGGCCATGACCGTCGCGGCAGAACGCGGCAACCGCCTGCTCTTGCAATGGGAAGGCGCGCGAGTTGGCGCTGGCGGAATTACGCGTTTTTATCGTTTGGTTGCCAGCGACCCGCCCCGATCGCTCGGACGTCTTCGCATCGAAGAAGGCGGCCAGTCGGAGCTGATGGAGCTCTGCGATGCAGCCGCGCCGACCTCGCCAACCGCGCCCGCCGTCGCAACGCTATGGCCGCTGCCGACCGGCTCCGCCGAATGGGGCCGATTTGCGCGGCTGGACCAGTTGGCGCTGCTGTGCAATCAGCCCGATCGCGTAGTGCTTCGCGTGGGCGCATCCAACGAGGCAAGAAGTCTGTCGTGCCAGAGCGATCTTGTTTTTCGCCGAGAAGGCAGCGTTCTGTCCATCTATGGATATCAAACGCTTAACGTGCAGGGGCGGTCTCCATCCGGTCGGCCGTCGGTGCTCGATTTTCCACGGTGGCAAGTCCGCCGGCCCGACGCCGCAACCGCCTGGCCGCAGCGTTTCTTTTTTGCCGACCAACAGCAGCGCATCCAGATATGTCAGCGCGCGCCCGAATCCGTTTTCGGCTACGACATCGGGGCGTTCAACCGAACGGTTCACCGCGACTTTGCGCTGTGCGGTTTCATGGGCGCCACGTCGGCCGGCGCCGCGATATTTGCCCGACCCCTGACCGCCCAAGCGCGCATGGCGGCCGTGGAATCTTCTGCCGTGCTCTCTTTACGCCATGAATTGCCTGCTTCTGCAAATCCAGCTGCGCCGCTTCAGTCTTTTTGGAAGATCATCCTCCCCGGAACGGGTCAGACCAATCTGCGCCAGCTCCAGGTTTCGCTCAGCGCGCTCAAAGGCAAGCCCGTTGACCTGGCCTGGAGCACCGACCACTTTACGGCCAGCGACGGACGGGTCGCCCATCGCATTTACGAACTGAGCCCTTCGGGCAATCCGGCCGCCGAGGATCGGGGATGTTATCTGCTCGACGGCGGCAGCGAGCTGGCTGTCCTCGGCGCGGGCTGCAATGACGCCCGCTGGCCGTGGCTGTTTCGCATTCGCGCTCTCGGATTCGACCCTGCCCGCGTGCGCCGAATCTTGTTGGTCCATGCCGGTGCGGAACACAGCGGCGGGGCCGCCGAGCTGCGGCGGTTGACGGGTGCTGCCGTCAGTGTCCATGAAAGCGCGGTCGAGGCTTTGTCGGTTGTTGGCGCCGATCAGGAGCAGCGAACGGGTTTGGCCAACTCTTTCGGCGAACGCGTCTTTGAACCGGTTGAGATCAGCCGGCCGCTGAGGGACGGCGATACGCTAAGTGTCGGCGATCTGAAAGTGCAATTCGTCCACGCGCCCGGACCCAGCGGTGAACATGGCATTTACCTGGTCCATGTGGGCGGATTGAAAACCACTTTTGTCGGCAAGCTTCTTTCGGCCGCGGCTGGAGAACGGGGCGACGCAGATGGCGGCTGCGCCGACGCTCATCCGCATGGCAATCTGGACGAATGGCGGCGATCGCTGAAGATGCTGCGGGAGGGCCATGTGGACCTTGCCGCGGGCGATTCCGGCCGCCCCATTGCAGGCACGGCCGACATCAATGCCGCGTGCGATCTTGCCCTGTCGCGAATCCATGTGCTTCTGGACCAGCAGGATGCCGATTATTGGCTTCCGCGTGGGTTTGTTTTTCCGCCGGATGCCGAAAAGTTCAGCAGCCACACGCTTGTCCGGCGCCACCTCTGGGGCGTCAAAGAGTTGGAACGTTCGCCCTTCGAGCGGACAGAGCCTTTCGAGATCGCCTCGGGACTGTGGCGCGTGGGCGGCGGGTTCACCGGCGAGGACGCCGATGCCAACGTCTATCTGGTGGACGGCGGCGGGGAAATGGCGCTGATCGGCGCGGGCAGCGGTTTCCATACCGGAGCGATTGTCCAGCGCATGTTGGCGATCGGAAAGAATCCACTGAATGTAAAATACATCCTGTTGCCATCGAGTCATTGGTATGAGGCGCGGGGTGCTGCGCTGCTTCGCGCCGCCACGCATGGCCGCATCTGCGCTCACCGCAGCGAAGTCGGCGCTCTCTGGCGCGGCGATCCGATCCGCACGGGTCTGATGATCGGCGATTTCCATTTTGCGGATTTCATGCCGTGCCGCGCGGATCATCTGCTGCAATGGGGTGAAACGCTCCGCGTGGGAAACCGCGAGATCATCGTTCTCGACGCGCCCGGGTTCCATCGCGGTTCGACCGCCTTTTTTATGATTCTCGGCGGACGGCGCTATTTAGCTACCGGTCAGGCTGTCCTGGGCGATTTGCCCACCGCCGACGGACGTCTGATCAGCGGTGCACTCGGCTGGCCCGATCCCCACTGGGGCAGTTGTCTGACCCAGTGGCGGGAAACACTCGATCGGTTTCTTTCGCTCCGGCCCGATGTGCTTCTGCCCGGCCAGGGGCCGATCGAAGAAGATGATCCGGAGGCGCGGTTGCGCGAGTGCAGGGCGCGGCTGGATACACTGATAAAAATGCCCGGTGCGCAAGCGCTGTTTCCGGCAGCGATGCTCGACTCCAAACGTAGGCCCTCCCGTCCAGACATTTCCGGTCTGATAATCCGATAATCTAGCGCGCCGGCCCCGCGACACCCGAGCGGTATGTTATCCGGAGAACAAATCACAACATGCAGGAATCGGAATACTCCCGCCGGCGGTTCGATTACTGCAATGGGTTGAAAAGCCTAACTGCCAATCAACAAGAATAAAAAACGAGTTTTTGCAAATCCTTAGAAGTTATTATTATGATATTTGGGTTTAAATATGGTTAGAATTCAGCATTATTTTAACTATATGTTGATATTTTCTCTGTTTTTCCATATTTTGTGCTAAATGGTTAGATAATCATTAAGCAATTGTTAGTCTTGACACTGCGCAGAGGGACACCTTTTCTATGGGGACGGTTTGTTGCGTTTCGGCTGGTAGCCTTTTCAGCGAGTAATAAAGACTTTGGCTTCGGCCTTCCCTATGAGGAGATGTTTTAGTGGCGCGAACACGAATAACAAGCCAATCCACTTGAACCCCTGGAGGAAGTTCCATGCGGCTGTTCCCCAAATCCGAGGATTTTTTTCAATATTTTGATGCAAGCGCCAACTACATCCTCGAAGCCTCGGAATTGCTCCACCAAATGGTTACTCATGCCAACCGGTCGGCGGAACTTGCCAAACGCATTAAAGAATTGGAACACAAGGCCGATGGCGTCACCCATGAGACCATGGGCAAGCTGGATACCACGTTCATCACGCCGTTTGACCGCGAGGACATTCATCATCTGATCTGCCGGTTGGACGATGTCATTGACAACATAGACGTAGCCGCCAGCCGGATTGTACTCTACGAGATCGAGGCGCCATCCAGGGAGTTGGAATCGCTGACAACGCTGTTGCTCAAGGCTGCGGCGGCCACCAAGAGTGCAGTGTCCAAAATCAAAAATATGAGGCTCTCGCATGAAACCATGCAGGAGATCATTGACATCAACCGGTTCGAGGACGAGGCCGACCAGGTTCATCGGTCGCTCATAGCGAACCTGTTCAAGAACGAAAAGGATCCCATCCGAGTGATTAAACTGAAGGATGTGTATGAACACGTCGAGAATGCACTCGACCGCTGCGAAGATGTCGCCAACGTGCTCGAAGGTGTAATCGTGAAGAACGCCTGACCGCCCGCCGAGGAGATTCACCAATGCCGCAAGGAGTGCTTCACGATGTATGGGCCATCCTGCAAAATCCGTATGTTGCCCTGATAGTGTTTGCCGCGTTGGTGTTTGATTTTGTCAACGGCTTTCATGACGCGGCCAACTCCATTGCCACGATTGTCTCGACCCGCGTGCTGCGGCCCTTTACCGCCGTTGTGTGGGCGGCATGGTGGAACTTTGCCGCCGCCTGGTTTTTCGGCGTGCACGTGGCCAACACCGTGGCCAAATGGGTGGATCCGGCGTTTGTGAATCCGGAGGTCATTTTTGCGGGACTTCTGGGCGCTATCATCTGGGACCTGATCACGTGGCACTATGGTCTTCCGACCAGTTCATCGCACGCGTTGCTAGGCGGGTTTGCCGGGGCGGCCATTGCCTTTGCGGGGAAGTATCACGGAGTGGTGAAAGAGGACAAACTGTGGATTACCGTGCAGTTTATCGTGATTGCGCCGGTCATTGGCCTGATTCTCGGTTTCTTATTTGTACTGGCGGTCATGTGGCTCTGCCGTCATAAAACGCCGGCAAAGATGGACAAGCATTTTCGGATCATCCAGCTGGGCACAGCGGCAGCCTATAGTCTAGGGCACGGCACCAACGATGCGCAGAAGACCATGGGCATTATTGCCGCACTCCTGTATTCGACAATTTGGCAAGCCCAGCAGGCCGAGTTCGCCGCCGGCAAGGTCGAGTTTCCCTTCTGGATCGTTCTCATTTGCCATGCCGCCATAGCCCTGGGCACCATGGCCGGCGGCTGGCGAATTGTGAAAACCATGGGCATGAGAATCACAAAGCTGCGGCCCTACGGGGGGGCGTGCGCGGAATCGGCGGCCGCCGTTTCGCTTTTTGGGACCGCCAGCATGGGAATTCCCGTCAGCACAACGCATACGATTACGGGTGCGATCATTGGGGTGGGTTCTGCACAGCGATTGTCGGCGGTGCGATGGGGAGTGGCTGGAAAAGTGATATGGGCATGGGTTTTAACCATTCCTATGTCTGGATTGGTGGCAGCTGTCGCTTTTAGGCTAATAGACATAATCATTATATTCTTTAGATAAAATACCATACATTTTCTAAACTGTTGTGAATAGGAGCCGCATCTTATCGCTGGAAATGGTCGAGTTCCGTCTTGACTGTATTTGAACGCCGGGGACAGCGTCCCTCCAGGAATGTCCCTTTCAGGCGTCCCGCTCAACAAATATCTTCTGCCGATTTCGGCAGATACTCTTTCGCTGGCCGCGGTTCGTTTCCCGCTTGATTTTCGGCCGCTACGCTCCTCCTAATTGTCCGCGGATAGATTGAGGAGACCGCCTTTGCCCGTCGCCGTTTGTAGGAGGACGTTTCAATGAAATGGTTTTCGATCTCTAACATTTTTCGTGTGGGCCGCCGCGCGGCTCTGTTCTTCCTTCTCGTTCCTGCCAGTGCATTTTTTCTTTGCTCGTGCGCGGAACTGGAGTATCTGCGTCAAAAGGCCGATTTGCAGGATCAGACCATCGCCCAGATGGAAAGCAAGCTGCGCGAGTGGCAGGGTGCTTATGACAATCTGATGGAGCAGCACACCAAGGATATTCAGGAATATCAGAAACAGCTGTCGCTGCGCGATCAGGAAATCCGCCGCCTGCGCTCGGATAAGACCGACCGCGAGCGCGAACTCGAGCGTCAGCTCAATGAAATCAAGCTGCGCGCACAAGCCGAGATTGACAAGAACCTAAGAGCAGCCAAGGAAGCAGAGGCTCTGCAAAACAAACTCCTGGCCGCCGACAAGCAACTCACGTCCGCCCAGACGACCCAGTCGCAGTTGGAAAAAGATCTGGCCGCAGCCCGAACCGAAATTGCCTCGCTGCAATCCCAGGTGCAGACTCTCGAACAAGCCCGCCTTGCGGCCGACAAACGCGCCAGAGCCGCCGAAGCCGAGCGCGACCGGCTCAAGGGCGAAGTCGAAGCCGCCGCAGCCCAAATTACCGCTCTTGAACGCGACGTTAAAGACCTCCGCCTCGCGGCCAAAGCGGCCGACGACAGCAAGACCACCATCTCGGCCCAAGTGGCTGAAATCCGCAAGCAACTGGCCGACGAACGCAAGGCCGCCGAGGCCGAACGCGCCCGGCTCAAAGCCGAGATCAGCCGGTTGACCGCGCAACTGGCCAAGGCACAGGGCGCCACGTCCAGCGCCTCCGACTCCGGGTTGGCCCGCGCCAAAGAGGCTTTGGAGAAAGTTGTCGCCGCCCAACTCAAGGACAAGTCCGCCGAGATCGAGACCGCACCCGACCGCGTTGTGCTCCGCCTGCGCAGCGACGCGCTGTTTGAACCGGCCACCCTCCGCTTTGTTCCGTCCGCCCAGAACACTCTCCGCCAGATCGCCGAAGTTCTCGCCAAATATCCCGGCTATCAACTCCGCGTCGAGGGCCACACCGACAATCTACCCGTGCGCGACTTGCCGTTTCCCGACAATCTAGCGCTCTCCACGCAGCGCGCCTACAATGTTCTGCGATTTCTTCTGGAGTCTGCGAAACTGCCCCAAAAACAAATTCGTTCGATCGGCTGCGCCGACTATCAGCCGATTGCCCCCAACGATACCGCCGAGGGCCGCGCGCGCAACCGCCGCGTCGAGATCATTTTGTGTCCGGTTGAGTAGGCGCTCCGCGCGGTCCAGCGGCTTTCTTTCCCCCGCTCCTTATGCGTCACGGTGAACCAGCAGTCGGAGAATCAGGCGTATGAACCGGCAAGTGTCGCGGGTTTTGGAGATGAAGGATTTCCCCTCATTGTAGATGGTGGCGATGGGCACCTCGCCGATCCGCATGCCCGCGCGCGCTGCGCGAATCAACTGCTCGATTTCCATGTCGTAGTGCGTCGTGGTCAGCGGAATTATCTCCAGCACGCGCCGCCGGATCGCCCGATAGCCCGACTGAACATCATGAAGCGGCAGACGAGTCAGCCGCCGCAGCAGCCAGGATGTAAAGCGATTGGTCGCCTTGCGTAGCCAGGGCATCGTGCGCGTGTCATGCATGCGATTGCCGATAATCAGATCGTAACGGTCGGCGGCGATGGCGGCGGCGAACTGGGGCAAATCGGCAGGCGCGTGTTGTCCGTCGGCATCCATCGTCACAACCCAGTCGTAGTTTTCGCGCAGGGCGGTCTCGAAACCGGCGCGCAGAGCGGCCCCCTTGCCGCCGTGGGGGCGGCGCTCGATTCGCCAACCGGCCGCCCGCAGGTCGGCATAGTCTGTGACGGTCGAGCCGTCGTCAACCACGAGGATTTGTTCGCGCGCATGGCGCGCGGCAATTTCAATCAGAAGATTGCCCAATTCCTTGCCGGCGTTATAGGCGGGGATGAGAATCAGCGTGCGGGGTTGAAAAAGTGTCATTGCGTTTTGCCTAAACGAGCCGGATCCAACTCGGACGCAAGAAGGACTTACGAAAAGCGCCATGGTCGTGTCAACGCCGCGATCTTTTTTGGAGATGGAGAGATGCCGTCCCGGGCGTCCGAATGGAAAACACCGTATGCTGTCATAGATTCGCTTGATTCAGGAATTGCGGATTCGGTCTATTCGGAAATTGGGGCTTTTAAAACTTGACCGGGTCGGCGGGCAAAGAGCAGGGTCGTTACGGCTCGATGCGACGATGGAGGTATAGGATGAACATAAAAGAATCTTTCTGGCATTTAAGCATTTTTATCATCGCAGGATTTCTAAGTTTTTGCTTTCTGACACAGAGGGCGCCGGCCTGTTCGGTGCCCGTCTTCCGTTATGCGCTCGAGCAATGGGCCGCCGACCCATATGGCATGATCGTATTTCATCGCGGCGCGCTTGGGCCGAAAGACGCGGCGCTCCTCGATGCGCTGCGGCAAAAAACGGGCGACAAGCAAAATCCCGCCAATGTCGCGTTTCAGATGGTGGACCTGGACAGCTCGTTGCCCAAGAGCGCGCAAGCGTTCTGGAAAGAGTACGGCGGCGACTCGCTGCCCTGGGTCGTCGTGCGTTATCCGCTTCTGGCGCCCAGTCAGGAAGTCATCTGGCGCGGCCAGCTCAGCCAGGCCGCCTTCGACCAATTGGTGGATTCCCCGAAACGGCGCGAAATTGCGCAGCGGATTCTTGCCGGCGATTCGATCGTATGGGTCCTGCTCGAAAGCGGCGACAAGACTTTGGACGAGGCTGCCTTCAGCACGCTGACGCGGGAACTGGCCCGTCTGGAGAAATTGCTGAAACTTCCTTTTACCCAGGGGGACTTGCAGGACCCCGACAGCATCGCTTCGTTCGGCTCTGATCTGGCTTCGACGCTTCCGCTCCGATTGTCTTTCTCTGTGGTGCGCCTGTCGCGGCACGATCCGTCCGAGCAGGTGCTGGTAAGCATGCTGTTGAAAAGCGAATCGGATCTTCTCGATGCGGAGTATTCGAGCCAGCCGATGGCGTTTCCGATGTATGGGCGCGGACGTGTCCTGTGCGCGCTGGTCGGCGCAGGGATAAATGCCGAAACCATCGAGGACGTCTGCGTTTTTCTCACCGGGCCATGCTCCTGCCAGGTCAAGGGGTCCAATCCGGGGACCGACCTTTTGATGGCCGTGCAGTGGGACAGCATTTTTTCCCAGAATCCGCTCCCGCCGAAACCGGCGCCGGTGCTGACCGGCGCGCTGCCCGATACGCCGGTTTCCATTGCCACGAGCGAATCCATTGCCTTGCGTGCAGGTCTTTTGCCGGACGGGGGGCAATCCGCAAGCAGGCAAGGATCGGTCCTGCGGAATTCCGTCGCGGCACTGGGAATCTTGCTGGTATTGGCTCTGGCCGGTGCCTATGCGCTGAAGTTCAAGGGCGGAGGCGGATGAAGTGTTTTCGGCACGCACCGGCCATCGGGCGCGCCTGTGGGGCGAGAAATGATACCGAGGACGGCGGAGAATTCCATGAACATTTTCCACCTGGCAGTCAAAGAGATCCTGCATCGCAAGCTGAACTTTGCGCTGGGTCTGCTTTCGATCATCGCGGCGATCGGAGTATTTGTCGGAGCGTTGACACTGCTGAAAATCCACGATCTCCGCACGCATCAGATTCTGGAGGCCAAGGAAACCGAGACCAGGATGCGCATGGCTGCGCTGGAAGACGAAATGCGAAAGGCTATGCTCAATCTCGGGTTTAATATTGTCATTCTTCCCAAGGATGTCAATTTGACGGACTGGCATGCGGACGACTATGCGGCGAAATACATGCCGGAGGACTATATCGAGAAGTTGGCAAAGTGCCATTTGATCACGGTGCAGCATCTGCTGCCCAGTCTTCAGCAAAAGATCAAATGGCCGGAGCAGAAACGCACGGTGCTGCTAGTCGGCACGCGCGGCGAGGTGCCGCATCTGGGCGCCGGCCCGAAAAAGCCGATGGTCGAACCGGTGCCGCAGGGCGCCATTGTGCTCGGTTTTGAGATCCATCAGGACCTAGGCTTGAAAGTGGGCGACAAAGTGACCCTGATGGGCCGCGAATTCACTGTGCACAAGTGCCATGACCGCCGCGGCAACAAAGACGACATTACGGTGTGGATTCATTTAAGCGAGGCGCAGGAGCTTCTCAACAAAAAGGGCTTGATCAACGCCATTCTGGCGCTCGAATGCCAGTGTGCGTGGGCCAACCTGCCGAAAGTGCGCGAGGAGATCACGAAAATCCTCCCGGATACGCAGGTCATCGAGCGGGCGTCCGAGGCACTGGCGCGCGCAGAGGCCCGAATCAAGGTCGGCGAGGAAGCTGTGCGGTCGGTCGAACAAGAACGTCAGAACCGGCTGCGCCTGCGGACCGAGCGGGAACAATTCGCCGCCGTGCTGGTTCCGACCGTGATGATCGCCAGCGCGTTGTGGATTGGCTTTCTGGCGTTTGGAAATGTCCGCGAGCGGCGGGTTGAGATCGGAATTCTGCGGGCGCTGGGGCTTCGGTCGCGTCAGGTGCTGCTGCTGTTCTTGTCCAAGGCTGTCGTAATGGGACTGGTCGGCGGGGCCATCGGCTATGGGATCGGTTATTATGGCGGCGGGCTTGTAGGCCGGAGTCTGGAACACCTGGGCACGTCGGAGTCGGTGCCGCCGGGTTTGTTTGATTGGAAGACGTTGGCGTTGGCGATGGGCCTGGCACCGCTTCTCAGCGCCGTGGCCAGCTGGATCCCCGCGGTGCTGGCTGTTCAGCAAGACCCCGCCGAAGTGCTTCGAGAGGAGTAAAGGCTTGTGATCGCCGTCGAGAATCTTCGCAAACGGTTTTCGGGTCCGTCCGGGGTGGTGCAGGCTCTAGATGGGGTTTCTCTGCAGGTGGGCGAGGGCGAGTTTGTCGCCGTGCAAGGGCCCAGCGGTTGCGGCAAAACCACGCTGCTCCTGATTGTCGGAACACTGCTTCACCCCACGGAAGGGAAGGTGTGCGTGGGCGGCGCGAATCCTTACGAATTGCCGCTGGACGCACGCGCACGGTTTCGAGCTCAAACCATCGGTTTTGTCTTCCAGCAGTTCCACTTGATTCCCTATCTCACGGTCCGCGAAAATATTCTCGCCCCCCAGCTGGCCGTCAGCGATCCCGCGGCGCTGCAGCGGGCGGACGATCTGCTGCGCCGCTTTCAACTGGCCGACCGCGCCCGCCACACCCCCGACACTCTCAGCACCGGCGAGCGCCAGCGGACGGCCCTCGCCCGCGCGTTTCTCAACCGCCCCAAAGTCCTGCTTGCCGACGAGCCGACCGGCAATCTGGACGCTGACAATGCCGAGATCGTGCTGCGCGGACTGGCCGATTTCGCCCGCGACGGCGGCGCTGTTCTTCTGGTCACCCACGATGCGCGCGCCGCTCAATACGCCCATCGCATCGTGCGGATGAAAAACGGGAAAGTCTTGCCCGATTGACAATATGCAAAAGTCACCGCGGCACCTGTCTTCTCATGGCGGCAGGGGAGCGTCCGGTTCGGCGTTTTCGATTCGGGCAATGGCCACTCCGAGGCGGCGCGTGTCGCGAAGGGCGCCGTGATCGCTCGGACGCCATGTGCGCTCGACCCGGATATGAAGTTCGGCGGGATTGGGCGTTTGCGGCGGAACCGGCAGGCGAACCCATTGCCAAGTGTCTGTGCTCAATTCGCACTGGTGGGCTGTCTTGCCGGCCAGAGTGAACCACACAACCAACGGCTGTCGGGCGAGATCAGGATGGCCCGCTCGCAACTCGATGCGGACTTCGCCGCGCGCGGTCGGCACAGACAGGCGCGCTTGCTCGCCTGTCCAGCGGAAGCGCCGCCCGGTTTCGTCGCTTTCGCGCGCATAGAAACCCTCGGCCGGCGAAAGGCCCAACGCCGCTCGACGGCGGCGCACCGACAAATCGTCCGCGCCCTCCTTTACCTGCGCAACCGTGGCGGCAACCATTGCCGCAAGACCCAGCACCGCGGCCCACGCCGCGATAGTGCCCGGACGATGTTCTCGCAAACAGCCGGTTGTTACCACCCCTTCGCGCACACAACCCAGCCAGACTGGCGCCGCGGCATACAGCCAGAAAACGGCTTGCACTTGCTCAAATAGAAGATGCGGACCCGTAACGAAAACGATCAAAAAAGCAAACCATGCCGCGGCGACGGCCATCCAGACAGTGGATAGCGGGCCGGATGCGGCGGACGACCGGACCGCCCGAATCATCCCACGCACAACCAGACCCAACACGAGCAGCCACAGCGCCAGCCCCGCCGCTCCCAGTTCGGCGGCGATCTGCAAATACTGGTTGTTTGCATTGTCGAATGCCAACCATCGCCGACCTTCCAAATGGGCTATATTGCCGACTTCGAAGTAAAAGGCTCCCAGACCGATTCCGCCCACGGGATAGAGTCTTGCAATTTCCAGCGCCGGTTCCCAGAGCGGCCAACGGTCGCTCAGGAACAGCGCCGCCGGTCCGTGCCGCACCAGGATGTCGCGTGTTCGTGCCAGCCGCTCGATCAGCGCCCATTGGCCGCTGCCGGCGCGAAAATCCAGAGGCAAAAAAGCGATCGCCGCGATCAGCACTGCCAGCGAACCGGCCACTGCACGACGACGAAATGTCTCGTCCGCTGTGGAAAACCGCAGTGCCGCAACGGCGGGAAATAGAACGCCGGCTGCAATCAATCCACCCGCACCGGTTCGCGATCCCGAGCCGGCAAGAGCCGCCAGCCCCGCCAGGGCTGTAGCCGCGCCCAGCCAGCGATCGCCGCGCCGCACTGCCGCGAGCCCAACGGCCAGCGCCAGCGGCAGGAACAACGCAACGTAAGTCCCCAGTGCATTCGGATCGGTGAACGTGGCGTTGATTCGCCGAAGCCGCGTCCAAAACGGATCGTTGCCGAGAGCAGGAAAGAATGCCATTTGCACGGCTCCGAACAGGAAGGCCAACAAACTGCCCGCAAGCAGCCAGCGGAGAAAAGCCGGGATCTCGTTGTCCTGCCCAAGGGGTGCTTTACTGCCCGTCGGCGCCGGGCGGGGGGCGACCTCCTTGCACCATTGCGTCCACACAAGCAGGAAGAGGAGCGGCCCGCTAAGCATCACGACCGTCATTTGCCAGACACCTGCAGCGGCGTCGCGCGCCGCATCCTGCCGCAGGTTGACGGGCGACTCCCACGCCGGCATTCCGCCCAGCGGTGCAAACTCCAAATAGCGCCATGCCGTTAAAATGCCCGAAATGGCGAGCAGGGCAGCAAGCGAAAGAACCGCGACACCCTCAGCGTCTAAAACGCCTGCCGGCTTCCGTCCATTTGCTGTGGGGGAACGCCTCAGCAGTCCGGCGGCCAGTGCGAATGCTCCAACCGCCAGCGTGAGCGGCGGCGGACAAGGCATCGGCGCGAGGTGGGGCAGGTTGCCCATCAGCGGGATAAGAAAGGCCAGCAGCGAAAGGCCGTGCGCGGCATTTCGCAGTGTTATGGCAAAACAAAGAAACGCGGGAAGAAACGTCAGAAGGAAAACCGCGGAAAATGGATGGTTCCAGAAAAGCGGCAAAAACAGCCCAGCCGCCGCAATTGCATAGAGAAATGAGAGAACCTGTACGACAAACAAGAGCAAGACCTCAGAGACAGATTTCGCCTCGCAATAACGGGGCAGGATGTTTTGTTAGATTCTTTCGTCTAAAGACTAGTCAAAATGCGTGTATCTTGAAGGAGCATCCCATGTTTGGTTAAGGCTACAGGCCGCGTTACGTGTGTCGAAACTGGTTGGGCAAAAGCGGCAGCATGGCTGCCGCTTTGCAGTCCCGTTTCATCGAAAGACAAATCCCTGTTGGCCGTTTATCCTTTATGATTTTCAATATGCCATCCCCCGCAGAACGACAAAGACGGTCTTGAGAAGGATTTTGAACTCCAGCCAGACCGACCAGTTTTCGACATATTGCAAATCGAGGCGGACCATTTCCTCGAACGAGAGGAGGTTGCGCCCGCTGACCTGCCACAGGCCTGTCAGGCCCGGCATGACATCGAGCCGCCGCAGATGCCAGGTGCGATAGAGCGAAACCTCGTAGGGCAGCGGCGGGCGCGGCCCGACCATGCTCATGTCGCCCTTGAGCACATTGATAATCTGGGGCAATTCATCAATGCTGAACTTGCGGAGGATCCGGCCGACAGGAGTGATGCGCGGGTCGGCGACCAATTTGTGGACGATCTTGCCGCCTTCTTCCTGTTTCGACTGCTCGGTGTCGAAAATCCACTCGCGCGCAAACTGCCGATGATACTTCGGATCGTTCTCCATATACATCGAGCGGAACTTATAGCAGGAGAAAATGCGGCCGTTGCGGCCGACACGTTCCTGGCGGAAGATGACCGGGCCGCGCGACGTGAGCTTGATCGCAATCGCAGCGATCAGCAGCACCGGCCACGTAATCAGCAGAAGCGTGACTGCGCAAAGCAGGTCAATCGTCCGTTTGAACACATGCCGAGCGGCGGACACAGGGCGCTTTCGCTGGGTGAACAAATACCCGCAGGTCGGCACTTCCGTCCGAGGCAGCGACGCCGGATTGGGCAGCGGCACCAAAGGAGCGAACGGCAGTTCCGCCTCGGCGTGAACCGCACGGGCCAGCGTGATCCAATCCTCCGAAGCCGGTTGGGCAGTCGTTGGGGTGGTCATTTTTCATTCCCTTCTTATTGAACATTGTGCCGATGGCGCGCATCGAGATGAAAGGTTCGAAGGCAACCGGAAAAGGCAGGGCCATCGTATATTTTGGGATGCACTAGTACTGCGAAGCGGCAGCATGGCTGCCGCTTTTGCCCGATAAGTTTCGACGCACCGAACACGGCCTGCAGCCATAACCAAACAGGAGATGCTCCATAAAAATGCCTGTGCTTTGGCTGGATCCTTAAACGAAAGAATCTCAAATTCGAGATACAAGCGCATCCCTTAGGTTCAACCTGAAAGGCCGCCAAGCATTTCTTCTTCCCTCTCCTTGCGCAGCAAGGCCCGCAAACCAATTGGCGCGAACGGTGGGCGGAGAGGCATTTGAGCCCCCTGCGGCGTCACCGCCATACCAGCGAGACGGTTTTTCCGTTGTCGCGCGTGTTGCCGCCGACGGCATGCAGAGTGAATTCGCCGCCGCGCGCGCTCAGCTTCGCCTCGATCCATCCGACCGGCATCGGCTCGCGTGTTTTGTCGTCGAAGTTATAGGCCACCGCCGGAATGTTGATCAGGTACAAGCCATCCTTTTTGTCGATCACATAGTCGTGCGAGTGGCCATAGAAGATTGCTTTTACCTTTTTGGAGGGGAGAATGATTTTGTACAGCAACTCGGTGTCGTGCAGCTCGCCGTCGCGCTCGCCCGGATCGTGGTGGAAGAACAAAAACACCGGACGCGGGTCAGGTTTCGCCAGTTCCCTAGCCAGCCACTGCCGCTGCTCCTGGCCCAAAAGTCCCGCAGTGATGCCGCCGGGTCCGCCCGCACCCATAAGCGAGTCCAGGATGAAAAACCGCAAGCCGCCGGTCTCGATTACGCGAACGTGCTTCCCTTTCAGCGGTGCAGCCTCGCCCGGATGTTTGGGAAACTGCTTGAGGAAATTCGCCCGATGGTCGTGGTTGCCCAGGGTCATCGCCACCGGCATGGCCGCCATGAGCGGTTCGAGGTGTTTGCGCAGCACGACATAGTCCCCGGGAAGGCCTTCGTTGCGGGCCAGATCGCCCGTGATGATGGCGCCGTCGGGTTTGGCGGCGATGATTTCGGCGACGACTTTGTCCACGTTGCCGTGGATGTCGAATCCGCGGACAATATCGGGAACTTTCTCCGAAACATGGAGATCGGACAACAGCGCCCAGCGGACAGCTGTTTCGGGCGGCGCGGGCCGCCCGAAGGGCAGTCGCGCGCAACCGACCAGCCATGCCGCCCCCAGCAATACCAGAATAACTTTCAAAGCATTTCGTCGTCTTAGCGCTCGAAACATATCAACCCTCCTTTGCGGTGGAACTGCCTGCCGTAGAAAAAGCGTACAGTCCATAATTCAGAGTCTCTTGCAAAACCAGAGTTCAGCGGCCTTGTGGGGATAGCCCAATTCAGACCCGGCCGCACGTTCGAGGCGCGCAAGAGTCTCTACAGCGGAATCTTTCCAACCGTTCGAACCCGCCTGAAGGTTGAACCGCAAGCGAATCAAAGTTGGTTGGAAAGTAGAAAGCGCGCTTACTTCTTGGTTTCCGCTTTCTTCCGGCCGGTCTTTTTGTTGGCACCGGTTTTTTTCGCTTCGTCTTTAGCCGAAGCAGCCGCAGGCTTTTGGGCCGCTGGGGCAGCTCCACCGGCGGGAGCCATGAATTCCGCCGGCTGCGGGGCAACCTGCTGGAGATTCGGTGAAACGTCGGCTTGCGTTTCACCCAGAATCCATTTCAGCCCCGCCAGAATGACTTGGTGGGTAATCGGATTATCCCACACATCCTCACGGTGGCCGAGCGACGTATAGAATACGCGGCCCTTGCCATGCATGCGCGCCCACGTGGCCGGATACGGTGGCCGCTCATACTGTTTGCCGGTCATCCCCTGGGTATCCTGCAGGATGATCACATGAATGTCGGGATTAATGTCCGTCGGGGCATACCACTCTTCCATTAGCTCGAAATCCTGGAGTCCTTCGAGGCCGGGGAATTTCTTGTCCACGATGCGCGACCAGGATTTTTGCTGCGCGCCGTGGCTGTGGAACTCGCCCCCCAGCATCTGGATGAACGGGTCGTAGCCTTCCCGAAACGCATCATTGCCCGCATGAACGCCCATGAAGCCCTTGCCGTTTTTGATGGCATCGAGCAGCGCTTGTTTGCCTTCCGGGGTCATCGGGGGCTCTGTATCGCCGTATTTTTCAGGAACAGGTTTGGTCAGGTCGCCGGTCGCGTAGAAAATAAAGGCGTCCCACTGGCCGATCTTGTCAGGATTGAGAAGCGATCCGTCCTTGCTGCAAACGATTTCATAGCCGTGCTTCTTGCCCAGTTCGGCAAGGACCTTTTCCGAATA
>JADFCW010000124.1 GCA_017161705.1 Candidatus Sumerlaeota bacterium
TCGAGATGTCGCCATCTAGCGAAGATCTTTTTTAGTTATGGCCAAGGGTCGCGTTAGATTCCTTCGCCTAAAGATCTATCCTGAGTACATGCAGCTTTATAGAGCATCCCGTGTTTGGTTGCGGCTGCGGGCCGCGTTGGGTGTGTCGAAACTTGTCGGGGGAAAGCGGCAGCATGGCTGCCGTAGTCCAAAGCGAAAGCGTTCCGCTTTGCAGAACTTTTGGAGTGCGGCAGCCATGCTGCCGCTTTGCAGTATCGGCTCATCGCAAGACGAAGTCTTGCTCTCTCTCTTTTGCGGCCGCCTGAAACTCTTTCGTGTCGAGATGTCGCCATCTAGCGAAGATCTTTTTTAGTTATGGCCAAGGGTCGCGTTAGATTCCTTCGCCTAAAGATCTATCCTGAGTACATGCAGCTTTACGGAGTATCCCCTTTGGGGTTGGGGCCCCGGGGCCGCCTTAGGACATCTTTATAGTTGACACAGCAGGGGGTAAGAGGCGATATTCTTTATTAAAGGGAGGGGGTACCCTTAATCGGCCTGGAAAAGTGCAATGGTTCCAGCAGCATTGCGCAAAGGCGGGCAAAAAGCTAGAAGAGTGGCTGCGTTGGTGTTTTGTCTGGGAACCACTCTGGCGGTGGCGGACTCTCATGTAAAGTTTTCCCTCCTCAAGACCTGCCCTACGACCAATTGGGTGAAATTTTCTTCGCCGACCTTGGTGGACCTGGACGGCAATCCGGCGACACTGGAGATCGTAGTCGGCGATGAGAGCGGAATTATCTATGGCTTCAACTCCCAAGGCAATAAAATGTGGGAGTTCAGCATACGGGAGTTTCCCGGATTTGTAGGCGTTCTGACTCCCTGCCAATGTTCGCCGGCGGTGGCTGATGCCGACGGGGACGGGGCCAAGGAAGTAGCGGTTGCTCTTTCCGCGCGCGACGAGTACAATGCCTCAAAGCCCGGCGCGATCTTTATGTTTCGGCTGGATTCCACCGGCAATAATCCCACCACAGCGGGCGGCTGGGCCCGGTTCACCCTAGACCGCGGCGGACCGGGCAATGTTCCCGACGGGATTCCGGACGGCGCGATTGCCTCGCCAACCTTTGTGGATTTGGACAACGACGGGATACGGGAAATTCTGGCTACATCGTGGGATGAATTGTGTTACGCTTTCCGCGTGAACGGAACTCTGTTTTGGTCGCTGAACTACGATCCAACGGATGACCAGGAATGGGGCTTCAAGTCGGGCGACACAATCTGGACCACGCCGTGTGTCGCGGATATTGACAACGACGGCGTCAATGAAGTGGTGTTCGCCAGCGACGCCCATTACTTTCCTTCGGGCCACCAAATTCCCTATCAAACCCAAAACGGCGGCATTCTTGTGGTGCTCCATGCGCCCACGGGGCTTTTGGAGTATGGTCCGCCCGGCTGCGGCAAGTTTTTTACCGCTTCCTATGCGCCCGAAGGGTGGGACTGGTATTATACGCCCAACGGCGAAAATCATATCCCCGTTGTCAATTGTTCCGAGGTCATGCAGTCGTCGGTCGTCATCGGCGACGTGGATTTCGACATGATGTATGAAATTGTTCACGGCACGGGGCAGCCCCACTACTTGCCGGCGGACAACAAACACAACCGCGTATTTTGCTGGAACGGCGAGAGCGCCACGTTGCGCTGGGAGGTGAACACGGGCGCCGAGGTGTTTGCTTCGCCCGCATTGGCCAACCTGGACGGCGATCCCGATCTGGAGGTGGTCGCGCGGAATTTCGACGACGACCTGTATGTCATCAAGGGGTCCACAGGCCTGAGCCTGCCTGGGTTTCCCGTGCCCATCAAACCGGGCAATCCGCGCTCGATTGGCGCGGTCATCGGCGATGTCGAGGGCGACGGCCAAATGGAAATTTTCATTGTATCGTATGGTAAGCTGTTTGTTTTCGGCGCCGACGGCCATGAAGAGGACAGTTTCGAGGATATGCCCAATTGCATGTTCACCACGCCGGCTATTGGCGATATAGACGGCTGCGGAAGGTGCGAGTTGGTGCTGGGTACATCCAACGGAATCAACATTTACCGCGCCGATTCCGGCACCGTCGGCGTGATTCCGTGGGGGCAGTATCGGCGCGACGCACGGAAGTCGGGCACGGTTCCGCTCTACGACTCGCAGGCGGTGTCGGTCAGCCTGTTGAGCACACCGAAGGGCGGCGGCACGGTAGATGCTCGAATCCGGTTCAACAACGTTGGTTCGGTGATCTGGACTCCGGCAACCGTGGAGATTGCCAATGAGTCCGGTGAATGGGGACCGAATAAGATCTGTCTGGCTCCGACCGATTATGTGATGAACGGGCAGCAGTTGGAAGTGACGTGTACCCTGGAGGTGCCGCGAAAACTCGGTGCCACCTCGCTCTGTTTTCGCGTTCGTTCTCTGACCGGCGCGCCGTTTGGCGAGGTGCTGGTCAAGCATGTGAACATTTCGCAGTTGATCGCCAATGCCACACGGTGGGCGCTCTATCGTTGATCAATCGGGCGAAGGATTTGTGCGAAGCGAATTCCGTCCGATGGAAGAGGGCAGATTTGCAGGGCAAGTTTTATTCGCGGCGTTCGTATTTTTCGCGTGCCAGACTGGCGGCTCCGAGCAGAACTGCATCATCGCCCAAGAGGGCGGGGACAATTCGCACGCCGCGAAAGGTTACGTCGAACGTACGTTTCCGCGCTGCGTTGGCCACCAGACGCACATATTCGGAGCCGAAAGCCTGGACCACTCCGCCGCCCAGCACGACCATCTCGGGATTCAGCAGGTTGAGAATCGAAGCCACCCCGATACCGCAGTAGCGTGCGGCGCGCTTGACGACTTTGACGGTTAGTTTGTCGCCGCCCAAGAAGGCATCGGCGATCACGCTGCTGCCGACCTGTCGCATGTTTTTGTCGCTGACGATTGCAGTCAGAGCAGTTTTGCTGCCCTTGCGGACTGCGGCGGCCAGTTTGCGCACAATGGCTGATCGGCTGGCCAGCGCTTCAAGACAGCCTTTGTTGCCGCAGCCGCAGCGCGGGCCGTTGACGTCAATGATCATGTGGCCGACCTCGCCAGCGGCCTTGCTGAATCCGTGATACAATGAACCGTTGATAATTAGCCCGCCGCCAATGCCTGTGCCGACAAAAATCCCGACGAGGTTCTTCACGCCGACGCCTGCGCCGAAGCGGTGCTCACCGACGGTCCCGGCGTTGACATCGTTCTCCACGAGGACGGGCAGCGCCAGAGACTTTTCGAGTAGTTTTTTGACCGGCACATTTTTCCAGCGCAAATTCGGCGCCACTTTTACCACGCCGGTTTCGGGGTCCACTGGTCCGGGCACTCCCACTCCAACCGCCCGTATGTGCGCGCGCGGGATTTTCGATTCGGTAACGGCCCGATTCACGCTGGCGGCCAACGTCGAAATAATGCGGCGATAACCGGCCTCGACCTCGGTTTTCGCCTTGACCCGTGCAAGTATTTTGCCGTCCCTAGCGACGATGCCCGCGAGGATTTTGGTGCCGCCGAGGTCCACGCCCACGACATAGTCTTCGGATTTGCGAGCCATGCAAGTTGCTCCAGGAAAAAAATGAAATCCTGCGGATCGGTCAGAGCCGACGGATCCGGCCGATGATCTCGGAAGGATGGCTTATAATTTCAGCGCGATCTGATTCATCTCGGAAAGCAATTCATCAATCCGCTTGAGATCTTTCCGGCGTCCTTTGTCCGGTTTTACGCGCAACCCTTCGAGGCTGCGCAGCATGAGATTCAGCCGTTCCAGCCGCCCGGACGAATCGCGATTGGACACGACGGCTTCGCGCACTTGTACGATTTTGCTTTCCAGCAGGTCTATATAGCGCGCGCCAATATGGCGAACGGTCGCTCGGAGACGGTTCAGTTCCGTCACCAGCTGCGCTTCGACTTCGGCCTCGCGCAGTTGACGGCGGTTCTTGCGTTCGCCGGAGGGTTTTTTCTGTGTCCGGCGCGCCGGCTTGGTTGCGTCGTCCGATTTCGAGGACGCTGCCGCGCTGGTTTCGCTTTCGGAGAGGGAGTCGGTATTCACAGCACAGCCTCGATGTGTTTTTGCAGATCGGCGGCGATCGCACGAATGGGCCGGTTGCCGTCTATGACGATGAATCCATATTGTTTTTGCATCCGGCTGAACTCCCGCTCGATCATCTTCTGGTATTTCATAAAGCTTTCGAACATGTCGGCCGACAGGCCGATGTCCATGCCGGATTCCCAGTAGTCGAGGCAATCTTTTTTTTGAAAGTTGCGCTCGACCAGTTGTTGCGGCGTAGTTTTCAGATAGAACACCACGTCGGGAACGACAGCGATGCCGTAGAGCGATTCGAGCCAGCGGCGGTCACACCCGCGCACGATCGCGCGGGCCATCAGGGTGTAGATGTAGCGGTCGGCTAGGACGACAAAACCGGCGCGCAAGGCCGGCAGGATAATGTTGTCGAGCTGGTCGGCGAAGTCTGTGGCGTAGAACAGACTCATGGTAATGCGGCCGAGGGTGTTGCCCTGCTTGGCTTTTTCGAGTTCGGCCGAAACCAGAGTGGAGCGCCGCAGCCCCACCTGCACGGTGGCATGGCCGTTGCGTTCGAGCCATTCGTTCACGAGGGCAATCTGGGTGGAGCGGCCCGATCCGTCGGCCCCTTCGATGACAATCAATTTGCCGCCCAGGGCATCGGCCTGGACTCCGGGCGGCGGTGTTCCATAGAATTGTCGCGGACTCACCGCAATATCCTCCGGCGGTATAGCGCCAGATCAATCCGCTCGGCGATGATCTTGCGCACCTGTTCCTGCTGTTTCTCGATGGTTTGCGTGGCATCAATGACCACGGGGTGAAATTCTTCGATGATCTTTTTGTATTCGTTGTAGATGCGTCCCTGAAAGATGCGAAAGCTTTCGACGGGGTCGGGCGAGAGGTCGAGGTCCATGCCGGCCTCATGGTATTTGAGTTTGGGGCGGCCGGCCAGGATTCGGCTCAAAGCCACTTCGAGCGGGAGGTCAAAAAAGAAGGTGATGTCGGCCGGCGTGGCAAACGAATAGAGGTTGCGCACCCATTGCGGATCGCAGCCCCGGACACAGTCGCGGGCGTAGGCCGTATAGACATACCGGTCGGCCAGAACAATGTAGCCGGCGCGCAGCAGGGGCAGGACCTGGCGTTCGTAGCGGTCGGCAAAGTCCGTGCAATGAATCAGCGAGAACGTGGTGGGCGTCAGGAGCTGGCGCTTTTTTCCTTTCCGCGTGGCGCTCTTGACCACGACCGACGAGTTCCATTCGGTTAAGAACACTTTGTAGCCTTCGATTTCGAGCCATCGCTTGACCAGATAGATCTGGGTGGATTTGCCCGATCCGTCGAGTCCTTCGACAGCAATCAGCGCACCTTTCATGTCAGGCCTCGTAGTGATGATAGGGCGGTGTCGCCGCAAGAGCAGTGCGAATTTCAGCGACTACAGGCAACGTGCAATGCGTGTTTGCCTTTTCCCGCAGGCAACGTCAAGAAAAAATCTATCGCTGGTCCGGCCCACAATCATTGGAACAACGGGGAAGGCGCGGAGCAGGAGGAGAACATTCGGTGCGGATCGGCTCTCAGAGCAGCCGCTCATACACCATGTAGAACGTGAACGAGAGGGCGAGCTTCAAATCCCGGAGGAAGTTGTAACACACCAGGAAGGGATTGATTCGCCAGTAGGCTCTGCGCTTTAGATAGAATTTGGTCTGCTGCCAGAACCGGTCGAGGTGTCGTCGCGTGGAAACGCCTCGCACCGACAATACGTGCATTTTCTCGAGAAGCCGCGTCCACCATGCGCGGCCGGTTTCTCTGGCCCGCCGGCCGGCATCCGGCAGCGAAATGGTAGGCAAACTGCTCTTTAGGGACTCAATGTTCTGTTCAAACGCCGACCGAACATATCCGACGGACAAATTGATTCGTTCATGCGCATGATGCAGTTGCTGGCGCAGCGTGGTCAGAAATTCTTGGAAATGTTTGCGCCACGCAGGGCTGACCTTGGCCTTTTCCGAGGCAATCCGCGTTTGCAACCACAGCTCTTGCATTTCCAGAAACAGCCGCAGCCATGCGCGCAGCAAGGCCCGCACCTCGCGCCAGCGCCTGCGCAGGTGCGCCCAGCGGGTATCCACTGGATAGCCGGGCCGCCGCTCGGTCCGGTCCTTCAACCGGAAGAATCCTGTCAGCATCGGATGCGTGCCGTCCACCATAGCTCCGCGATACCACAGGAGCGCCTTGAACATTCCCCAGTAGTTGCTGATGTTGGCGCGCAGCAGAATGTTCTTCATATTCTCAAAGGAGTAGAACCGTTTCCACGCGTCGTCGTAGGCGCGCTGCCATTCCTCGCGCGTCATCAAGGGGTGGTCCCACACGGCGTGAAACGAGTCGAATTTGTTGTAGTCCGGATCCATGGAAACGCCGGCCGCAACGGCATCCACATGGTCCTGGGAGCCGGGCAGAGGCGTGCGCATAAAGAACGAAACCTCGTCAAACTTCAAATCGCGCGCCAGACGATCCACATCGGCCATGATGGAGTCGTAGGTGTCATAGGGGAAGCCGATGATATACGCGGCGTGGACGTGCACGCCGTGTTGATGCCACGCCTCGACCATGGCGGCGTAGTCCTCGACTGTGTTTTGTGATTTCCCGACGGACTCGAGGTTCTTGGGATTCAGGCTTTCGACGCCGACGAAAATCTGCGTGCAGCCGGCCGCGGCTGCCTTCTCCACAAACCGCGGCAGCCGATAGGCTTTCACGTCCACTTGCATCATGAACAGGATCACGATGCCTTCCTCGCGGCGCATGCGGATCAAGCCGTCAAAAATTTGTTCCCAGTAGATGTTGCGCGCCAGGTTGTCGTCGGCAAAGACATAGTATCGAATTCCCTTGCCGCCCTTGTAGTTCTCGCGGATTCGCTGCAGGATTAACTCCGGCGATCGGAACCGCATTTTCCGACCCTGCACATTGATCACCGTGCAGAATGTGCAGCCGAACGGACAGCCCCGCCCCGTATCGATCGTTCCGAATTGCTTGAAGACGAACCGCTTCATATAACCGGGCGGGATTGTCGGCACAGGCGCATAGGTCAGGGGCGGGCGGTCCACGATGTCATAGAGCGGCTTCACGCGGTTTTCGACGATATCTTCGAGGATGTCGGCCCAGCAGTCCTCGACCTCGCCTTTGACCAACGTCACGCCGGCGTCGAGCATCTCCTGCAACTCCGGGGGCATGGTCTTGCTCATGGCCAACGCGCCGCTGACATGAAATCCGCCGATCATGGTGATACAGCCGGCGGCGACAAATCGCCGGGCCAGATCGGCTGCCCGCGGAAATTGATTGGTTTGCACGCCGACCAGCCCGACCAGAACGCGGGCGCCCGACCGCAGGAGGCGGCGGGCGATTTTTTCCGGCACTACCTTGTGCACCGATTCGTCATAGATGCAGATGCCGATTTCAACCCGGCCGGCAAAGCGCGCACTTTTTGCCGCATCTTCGGTCAGACCATAGAGACAGGCCACTGTATTGCTGGGGAGGACTCCACGAAAATGGCGGATGACATAGCCGTCATCGTCATACTTTCCGGGGCGAATCAATACGACTTCCAGCCGTTTGCACGGACGGCCGGCATCCGTTGTTGCGTTGTTCATAGTAGTTGTTTTCTTTCTTCGATGTGTTATCAATGCCAGGATTGAAACCCAAAGGCGGCAGGGAAGTCAAGCCCAAATAGCGATATCGGGCGAATGGTTACAGTTCACCTCATCGCCATGTTTTTGAGGATGCGTTTCCCGGCAACGCAAGGGAGCGTGTATTCTCCACATCGGCCCTCGCAGAATCTCCCCACTCGCAAGGTGTGTGCGGCAGGGCAAGCAATGCGGCTAAGGTTCGCCGGCCGATGGCGCAAACGTTACCGTGGGCGCGCCGAGCGACGGCAGGGAATCGAGCAGGGTTCCCCGCGCGCGTTCCAGATCAATAATGGCCTTGTTATACGCCACGATCGAGGCGATGTAGGCGCTCTGAGCGGCGGCGAGGCGGTCTTGATAGTCCAGCAAGTCCTGGCTGGTCGCCATGCCGACCTCATAGCGTTTCAGTTCGCCGCGGAGTTTTTCGCGTTCGGCGCGGATGCGGGTCTCGCTGACGGCGATACTTTCGCGGGCCGACTGTAGATCTCGGATGGCCTTGCGAACCTCGAACTCGGCGAAGTCGCGCGTCTTTTCGATCAGCAGTTCGCTGCCTTCGACCAGTTTGTCGGCCTGCCGTGCGCGCGCCCGCGCCTTGGTGTTGGGGATGGGAAAATTGAAATCTACTCCCACCGCCCAATTGTCATAATCGGCCGTGCCCAGGTAGTGGCTCGATCGTCCGACGCTGGGACCCAGGCCGCTGATGCCGTATTGGCCGAACGCATTGAGCTGGGGCATGCGTTCGTTGCGGGCGACGGTGCGGCGGATTTCGGCGCGCTCGCGCATCAGTTCGGCCTGCCGGATGTCGGGCCGACTGTGGGCATCGGCGATGAACTTCATTTCATCCACTGGATACTCGCTATAGCGCGGAGGGTCGCGCGGGATCATTCGCACTTTCCATTGAGGGCCTTCCTTGACGCGCGTCAGGCGGGCGAGGTTGTCCTGGGCAAGGCCGATCGCGTGGGCGGCCATAATGAGCATGTTTTCGCGTGCGGCCACGCCGGCGCGCGCTTCCCATACGTCTATTTCGGTGCCGACCTCGTGCTTGAGCCGGATTTCGTTGATGCGCAGGAGATTCTTCGCCGATTCGTGCGAGAGACGCTGCACCTCGGCATTGTAGATTGCGTTGACCAGGTCCCAGTAGCCGGACATCACAGCGGCCAGCTGATTGATCAGTTCCTGGCGTTGTTCCCATGCGCGCGCCGTCTCGTTTCTCTGGGCCAGACGAATTCCCGAAAGTGTCACCGCCGGACCCCAGCCGCGGAAAAACGGCACGGGCTGCACGATCCAGACCTGCGCGCTTTGGCTGTACGAAGGATTGATGTTGAGAAACGTCGGATCCATCCACATGCGATTGATGGAGTAGCCGATGCCGATCTGGCCGCCCAAACCGTTTTGCTCGGTCACTTGAATCGCCGCCGAGCGGGATTTCATGCGGTTGATCGAGCGGTAGTCGCTGGCAAAGCCCTGGGCCAGCGCCGCTTCGAGGGCATTGAGTCGGGCCTGCAGGGCGGCGATGTCTTCCTCGACGCCCTGGCGGCGGATGTCGGCCAGAGGTGTTTCATAGCCGCCCAGGCCCATTTGCTGGCGGGCTCCCTGAAGGCCCATGTTTCCGCCGCCCATCAGCGCGCCAAAGATCGAACCCTGCTGCGTGGATTCGGACGCCTGGATGGTGGCGGAGAGAACCGGATCAAAGAGGCCTTTCTGCGCGGTGACTTCTTCCTGGGCGATCTCGTAGTTCAACTGCGCAATTTTGTAGTCAAGGTTGCGTTCGAGAGTCAGATATACCACGTCGGCCAGCGTGACGGCCAGAAACGTCTCCGTTGTGCGGGCGGCGGTCAGGCGGGTAATCGCTTCCTCGGTCAAGATGGCCGTTGTGAGGATGTCCATTCCCTGGGTGTCCACAATAGCGGCTGTTTCGGTCGTGGACATCGGGACGGCAGGCGTCCGGCTGTATGCGGGGGGAATGGGAAGAACCGCCGGAAATGACGGTGCCGCAAGCGCGGAATCCGATGGGACGGCAGATTGACAGGGAGCTTTGGATGGACAGACCAGGTAGAACGACCCCAGCACAGCAAGAGCAGCGGGCAGCAGTCGCGTCAGCATGAACGATACCCTCCTCAGCGTTCGCTAGAACGGGATGAATGGTCGGAGACGGGCGGAGAGGCTCCTTTCAAGAGAGACAAATTATAGCGTCCGCCTGGCATAGACATGCTTGTCCGCTTTGGCCGGCATCACAATCAAACGCGGGGTGGACATCTCGCGCAAGACCTTCTCGACATCCTGACGCCCGACCGGCCGGGACTTGTCTTTGGACGCGAGGTTGAAAACCACCACATCCTCGAAGAAGCTGCGGCGATAAACCTCCGCATTGGGCAGGCGCGTGGCCAGGCGGTCTTCGACGACGTTGGCCTGCTGCTCGTTGACGCCGACGACCATGACCTGGAGGTCCACCAGATCGGTCATGGTTTTTTCCCAGCGTTCGGAGAATCCGGGAAGGAGCGATTCGAGGATTTTGGCGGCTGCGCGTTCGGCGGCCACGCGTTTGGCGGTGTCCTTATTGACGTTGCCGGCAATCGCCTCGTAGGAGCCGTTGCCGAGCACCTTGCCGTCGTCCACACGCACCAGGGTGAGATTCAGCCGGCAGCTATAAAAGGTATAATCGTCAAAATTGATCTTCTTCTGCTCGGTCAATTTCAGTTCGGCGCTTCCGGTCAGCAGCACCTCGGAGCCGGCGCGTTCGGCGGCCTCGCGGGCCTCGATCATCTGACGGGCATCCTGCGTGAGGTCTATGTTGGCGGCTTGCGAATAGATCGCGCGGGGCTCGAAGCGAATGAGCAGGTGGCTGAGCGCGTCATGAATCGCCCCGCGGGTGACCGGCTCGCCGGAGGTTGGGGTGCCGTCCACGGTTTCCGACAAGGTGACGTAAAAGATGGGACGGCGCAGCGGTTTGTAGAAAAAGCGCTTTTGCCGCAGGTCCTCTTCGAGGGCTTTGACATCCACGACCACCGACACGCGCAGATAGGTCATGCCCTGCGACTCGCGCCTGGACAGGATCGCTGTCGAGGCGATGAAACGCTCGTAGGATTTGTCCAGATAGCGTTCGAGAAGAGCGCGGCCCAGAAGCATTTCATCCGAGCAGTAGAACTCGCCGACGGCCGAACGGACCGCGTGCAACGCCGCTTGCTTGACGGCTGCCTCCACGGACGGACCGAAGATATCGGTTTCATACCGCCGCAAATGGTCGGTGTTGACGCCGGCCTTTTCCCTGGACTGGGCGAGACTCCATGTCGCGGGCAGCAAGGCGACCGCCGCCGCCATCATTGCGCTAAGTATTCCGCGTGTCACGTTCCACCCCTTCACCTGCTCAAATGACAACCTTTCGAGCCGCCATTGCCACTCCTGATACGGCTGTCAAGGTAGGGGTCTGCCATTGGGTATGTCAACGAAAAATGCTGCGAAAAAAATCATTGCGCTCGATCCGGCGAATAGGATCCTGCGGCCGCAATGCATCGCCGGCAAGAGACTACAATTGCGGTTGACACGAGTGCCCAGGTCATTCATTCGGTCGTTTCGAATTACCTTCGGGATCCGGGGCAATTGGATCGGATCCAAAACGCGGACCCTTTCATGCTCACAAAACGCGTGATTCCCTGCCTGGATGTCAAGGACGGCCGGGTGGTCAAAGGCGTCCAGTTTGTCAATCTGGTGGATGCGGGCGACCCGGTCGAATGCGCCAAGGCGTACGACCGTGCCGGCGCCGATGAGCTGGTGTTTCTGGACATCACGGCGTCGTACGAGGCGCGCCAGATCATGGAAGATGTTGTATATCGCACAGCGGCGGAAGTGTTCATGCCGCTGACCGTGGGCGGGGGATTGCGTACGCTGCAAGACATCAACCGGATGCTGCGGGCGGGGGCGGACAAGGTGTCGCTGAACACCTCGGCGGTGCAGAACCTGCAGTTTGTCGAGCAGGCGGCCAGGCGGTTCGGCAGCCAATGCATTGTCGTGGCCATTGACGCACGGCGGGTCATGGATGACTGCGGGGCCGAGCCGCGCTGGGAAGTCTATACGCACGGCGGACGAACGCCGACGGGCCTGGACGTCATTCGCTGGGCCCAGGAGGTCGAGCGCCGCGGGGCCGGGGAGATTCTCCTGACCAGTATGGATTGCGACGGGACGCAATCGGGTTACGATCTGGATCTGACGCGGCAAGTCTCGGAGGCCGTCAGGATCCCTGTCATTGCGTCGGGAGGGGCAGGTACGCTCGATCATTTGCTCGATGCCCTTGTGGTTGGACAGGCCGACGCTGTGCTGGCGGCATCCATTTTTCATTTCGGGACATATAGCATTGCAGACGCAAAAAAGTATCTGGCAACACACGGAGTTCCAGTGAGGCTGTCATGAACGAAGAACAGATTCAGACGGTCCTGGACGGCTTGAAGTATGACGCCGCGGGATTGGTCGCCGTAGTGGCTCAGGACGCCGACACCGGCGAGGTGCTCATGGTCGCGCACGCCAACCGCGAGGCGGTGCGCAAGACGCTGGAGACCGGGATTGTTCATTATTGGAGCCGGTCGCGGCAGGAATTGTGGTTGAAAGGGAAGACCTCGGGCCATGTCCAGCGCGTGCGAGAAATTCGGCTGGATTGCGACGGCGACGCCATTTTGGTAAAAATTGAACAGGCTGGCGGGGCCTGCCACACGGGGCATCGCTCGTGTTTCTTCCGGGTGCTTCGCAACGGCCGCCTGGTCGTGGAAGGCGAAAAGGTGTTTGATCCCCAGAAAATCTATGAAGCGCCGCCGGGCGGCGGCAATCCTAGTGCCGAAGGCCGGTAAAAATGCCGATAAATCAGGACTTGCTGGCTCCGAAATGGGCTTTTTTGCAAAAAACATCTTGATTCTTTGGAGATAATTGATCAGATAATTTTGGCGATGTGATTGACGCTGGGCGGGAGAGATCTTGAAGATCGGAATACCCGAGAATCTGAAAAGGGAGCCAGCCGGAATGAGACGAGCCTGGGGAATTGTGCTTGGCGCAGCAGTGCTGTTTGGATCGAGCGGGTGTGCGCGATACTTGGAAAACCGGTTGCGCGACGCCGGCGAAGTGATTGATTTGGGGATAACGGTTTCGCCGGAACCCAACATCGCAGCGTTCGTCATCTTCCCGCCGATCCACGTCACCGCCGTGGGCTATGGAATGGTGGATGGTTGGTTTGCGGGACTGGGCGGAGGCAGGCTGCAGGGATTCTGTCCGTATTTTCAGCAAAGCGCCGGACTTTTGGTTTGGGGCTACGAGACAGTTTCATTCGGAAAGCGCTATGCGGATCTGGCCGAGTATATCGAGAAGGGGAGAGACGACGAGCTGGCCAAGCAATGCACATTTTATCGGACGGGGGCATTGGGGCTGGCTGAAGGACCGCCCTGGCCGCCCGAGGACTATCGGGTTTCGTGCCCGCACTATGTTCATTTGGGTTTTGTCGGCGTTGTTCTTTCGCCGCGCTATTCTGAAATGGCAGACCTTTTGACAGGTTTCTTCCTGCTGGATCTTTCGGGCGATGACCTGCCGCTCGACCCGGGTTCAAAAGAACTTGCCCCCGCTTCTTCCAAATAAAGCAATCTGTCGGGGCCAATTACATTCAGAAGAGGGGTTGAAGACATGAAGGCTAGAAGCAGACGGAAGTTTTTTTTCGCTGCAGCCGCACTGGTTTTTCTCGTCGCCACCGGCTGCCAAACCACCTACATGCAGAACCGGAAAAAGGATTTGCTCCAGACGTTCGATATCGGGATTTGCTACAATACTAAGTGGCGCCCAAACTTTGAGTTCTACTTCGATACACTTTCGGCCGCCGCGTGTTTCGGCTTTGGTTATGTGGACGACGCCAAGATGATCGGCATGGCTAACGGCAAACTCGGCGTTTTTGACAAGAATGCGCATGAGCTCGGCTTGATGGCCTACGGGTGGGAACATCGCGGCATCGGGGAGTTCGACCCCAACAATCGCTTTCACGCCGGAGAGCGCTATAAAGATGCCACCGACTGGCCTTATCTGACCCACGGATGGATTGGAGCTACCTGGGGAACGCATCCGATTCCCAAGGCCCAATACGGGCAGTGCAGCCGGGGGATGCATTTGGGCTGGGTGGGTTTTGAACTCAGCAATCGCATCACCGAAGTTGTGGACTTCCTGCTGGGCTGGTTTACCGTGGACATTATGCACGATGATGTGCAATAAGTGAGGCAAGGACCACGGTTGGAGAGCGGTGCAGCGACACCGCTCTCCAAATTTGTTTTTGAATTTGCAGTCACTCCAAGACTGAAGTCGAAAAATTCATCTACTTTGAATCCTTAAAGTCTGCTCTTATGCCCCAAACCGAATCCCAGGAAATCGTCAACCGCGGCTACTGTGTGACATGCAGCCGCCCACTGCCGGTCCAGAGGGTTCAGCGGGACAATTGCCTCTATCTTGTGCGCGACTGCCCGACCTGCGGGCACAACGAAACCCTGATCTCGCGCGACGCGCAAGCCTACTACCGCAAGCGCCGGTTGTGCGGCTATACCACCGACGCGCGGGCGACATGCTCCATGGAATGCCTGAATTGCACGCATCCGGTGGTGCCGCGCCTTGTGGTCATTGATGTCACCAACCATTGCAACATGAACTGCCCCATCTGCCTGGCCAACATCCCGGCCATGGGCTTTGACTTTCATCCGCCGATTGGCTACTTTGAAAAAATCTTCAAAGCGCTCAACAAGATGAGCCCCAAGCCGAGGGTGCAGCTGTTCGGCGGCGAGCCCACGTGCCGCGACGACCTGATTGATATCCTCAAGATGGCGCAGAAATACAAGTTGGAATGCCGCGTCGTGACCAACGGCATGCGGCTGGCCGACGAGGACTACTGCAAGCGGATGCTGGCAACCAATCCGCGGCTCCTGCTGGGTCTGGACGGTCTGAACCCGGAGGTGCAGAAGAAGCTGCGGAAGAATCCGGGCAGTTTGAAGGTCAAACTCAAGGCCATCGAGAACATCGAGAAATACACCAAATCGAAGATCATTCTTATGGTCACCTGCGGTGTGGGCGTGAGCGAAGACCTGATGCCGGGGCTGGTCGAGTTTGCCCACAGGAAGAGCAATCTGATTTACATTATGACGCTGATTCCGCTCCAGGCGACCGTGGGGCCGGAGCGGGTGGAGCATGAAACCAGCACCGTGGAGGACGTCGAGAACCTGATGGCGAAGTGTTTTCCGGGGCTGGAATTCATTCCCGTCGGCGCGCTGCGGCTGCTGGAGACGTTCCAGAAGACTTACAACACGCGGATCACGCTCGGCGGAGCGCATCCCAGTTGCGAAACCGTAACGCTGATGCTGGGCGACGCGGAAAAATACCATCCGGTCTCGGAGTATCTCAAAGTCCCGCTTTACCAGCTCATCGAGGAAATGATCGAGTGGGACCGGCGGATGGGGCCGAAGGTCGAGCGGGGCGTTTTGGGGCGGCTGTTTGGGAAAATAGGCCGGCGGATTCATTTCGGACTGGGCCTAGCGGGCCGTGCGCGACGTTATCTGCGGCTGGATAAAATCATCGGTCCGCGGTGGTTCCTGCGCCTTTTGGCGATGGTGTGGGACAAGATCAAGACGTTTGATACGTGGAAAGCGGTGGCGGCGCGGCACATAGCCGTCCGGGCCGCCTTGCAGATTTACGTTTTGCCCTACGAAGAGATCGGTTGCGTCGAGGCCGCCCGGTTGGTGGACTGCCCGATTGCTTTCGGGTGCGAGCATCCGGAGACGGGCGAAGTCATCACGGTTCCCTTCTGCTCGTATTTTGTCTATAAGAACGACATTCTTCGCAAGTCCGCGGAACGGTGGGGCGTGATGAGCAAGGAAAGGGCTGTTGCCGCCGCCGACGCCGTGACGGCTTAGTTCCTGCTATTTATTTGGTGCTGGAATCCCAGGATTTATGGGCCATACAGACATCCGCAATCTTGGCATTTGTCCCAAGTGTGAGGAGATCGTTCCCTTGCAGCACGAGGAACGCGAGGGGAGGGTCTATCTGCGGAAGGATTGCCCGAAGTGCGGAACGACGGAAACCCTGGTTGCCTCGAATATCGCCCGTTGGCGCGCCAAGCGCGATCTGTGCGGCTACCAGGGCGAGGCGGAGGCCACGTGCAGCGTGCGGTGCATGGATTGCGACCACGGCAAGCCGCCGACACTGGTTTTTGTGGACGTGACCAATCGCTGCAACATGAACTGTCCGATCTGTTTAGCCAATATTCCGGCGATGGGTTTCAAGTTCGACCCGCCCATGGCTTATTTCGAGAAGATTTTCAAGAAGCTGGCCACGTACACACCCAAGCCGCGCATACAGCTGTTCGGCGGCGAGCCGACGGTTCGCGATGACCTGATAGACATTATTCTGCTGGCCCATTCGCTGGGGCTTTCGGCGCGCGTTGTGACCAACGGCATCCGGCTGGCCAACGAGGACTACTGCCGCCGCCTTCTGGAGACCGGCTGCCAGCTGATGTTTGCGTTCGACGGCCGGCATCCGGAGATTTACCGGCGGCTGCGCAAGAGCGAAAAGTCCCTCGATCTCAAGCTTCGGGCGCTGGACAATGTGCGGAAGTACTTCAAGTCGAAAGTCACTCTCATGTCGTGCGCGGGTCTGGGCGTGAACGACCAGCACATCGCCGATCTGATTGCCTTCTGCCACGAGCGGCGCGACTATATCGCCGCGCTGGATTTGATCCCGCTGGTAGAGACGTGGGGACCGGAGCAGGTCGAGGCCGGCGACACCACGATAGACGACGTCGAGCAGATGGTGGCGGCGGCGCTGCCCGGAACGGAATTTGTCCCCTCAGGCATTTTTTACAAATTCCCGACGTTTCGCACACTGTTCAACATGCGGTTCACGTTCGGCGGCGCCCACCCGAATTGTGAAAGTGTGACCATGCTGGTCTCGGATGGAGAACGCTACCGGCCGGTGTCGAACTACCTGAAATATCCGTTGAGCGAGGTGGCGCGACAGGCGATGGCGCTGGACAAGATGCTCGGGGATAAAATCAATCGAAGTTTGGCGGGTCGAATATTCGGGCGGCGGGGCCGGCAGGCAGTGGTTGGCTGGGCGTTGTTGCGTTTTCTGCACCGGGTTCTGGATTTGCGGGCAATTTTTGGCGACCACCCCTGGCGGAGCCTCGCGCGGGTGGCCGGCGGATGGATCGCGGGGCGAAAATTCAAAGACCTGATGCGGCGGCACAGCCGGTGCGAAAACATCCTGCGCGTGATCGTACTGCCGTTCGAGGAGCCAAAGAACGTCGAGTCGGCGCGGCTGGTCGAATGTCCCGCGCAGTTTGCGTACGAGCATCCCCTGACGCACGAAATCAAGTTCATGCCGGTCTGCGC
>JADFCW010000125.1 GCA_017161705.1 Candidatus Sumerlaeota bacterium
GCGAGGATCAAGTGCCGCATTTGGAGATGTGCCGCGAGATGGTTCGGCGCGTAAACTTCATTTACGGACCGGTGCTGGTCGAGCCGCAGCCCATTCTCAGCCCGGCCCCGCGTCTGCTGGGCATTGACGGCCGCAAAATGAGCAAAAGCTACGGCAACGCCATCTATCTGTCGGACCCGCCCGACGAGGTCGGCCGCAAGGTGAAACTGATGGTAACCGATCCGGCGCGGGTGCGGCGGCAAGACCCCGGCAATCCCGACCTCTGCAGCGTGTATGCCTATCAGAAACTCGTCAGCGCCGACAAACTGGACTGGATCGAGACCGGCTGTCGAACGGCCGCCATCGGCTGCATGGACTGCAAGGGACTGCTGATCGAGCGGTTGAATGCGCTGCTCGACCCGATCCGCTCGCGGCGGCGCGAACTCGAAACCAACCCGCGAATCGTGGACCGTGTACTCGCCGAAGGCAATCACCGGGCGCGCGAGGCAGCGGAAGCCACCATGAAGCGCGTGCGCAAGGCCTTGCATCTGTTCGAGGAATAAGATGTCCTACCGGATCAAACTGCCCGTCTTCGAGGGCCCTTTTGATCTCCTGCTCCATCTGGTCAAGGAAAACCAGATGGACATCTATGATATTGAAATCGCAAAGATCACGGAGCAATACCTCCAGTACATTGAGCAGGCCGAAGAGTTGAACATCGAGCTGGCCGGCGAGTTCCTCGTCATGGCCGCAACCCTCATTGCGATCAAATCGCGCGCCCTCCTGCCGACGCCGCCTCTGGACGAAGCTCCCGAAGCCGAGGAGGACGAAATCACCAGCACCCGAGCTCTGATCCGCCAACTGGTCGAATACCGGCGATTCAAGGAGGCCGCCCAGACGCTGGCCGAACGCGCGGAAGAGCACAGCCGCGTCTTCTATCGCACAAAGGTGATCCCCATCGTGGCACCGGAAGCCGACGGGCAGGTCATGGAGAACCTCGAAGCGCTGTTTTTGGCGTTCAGCCGCGTTCTCCGCTATGCAACCTCCAGGGATTTTCACCGCGTCATCGAGGAGCGGTTTCGGGTCGAGGATAAAATGGCGGACATCGAGCATCGCCTGCGCCACGGCGGGCAGATCAGTCTACGCGATCTGTTCGCCCGCTGCATCAACAAAATCGAAACCATTGTCACCTTTCTGGCGTTGCTCGAACTGTGCCGGCGGCGCCGGATCCGTCTGAAGCAGGAAACCTTGTTTGACGATGTCATTGCCACAGCCGCGGAGGAACAAACCGAGCATGTCTTCCCCGAAACGCAGCAAGAAGCCGGAACCTGAGGAAAGCGAACATCAGACCGACCAGCCTCAATCAAACCTGTCGGACACGTCGGACCTGTCGGACACATCCGACCCCTCGGACCAGCCGCAGCCGGCTGAGACCCTGGCCGAGCCGGCCGACGAGGCCGACCAGACCGAAGGCCGCCGCTTCAAGGTGCCGCGCGTCAAGAGTCGCGCCGAGGCCAAAGCCGTCCTCGAATGCCTCCTGTTTGCCGCGGTCGAACCTCTGACGCTCAAGCAGCTGCGCGATCTGGTCAAACCTCTCAAAGAAAACGATTTGCGCGCCCTTCTGGTCGAGCTGCAAAGCGAATACGACGATCGCGGGAGCGGATTGCAGGTGGTCGAGGTCGCGGGCGGCTATCAGATGGCCACGCGCCCGCGTTTCGCCGACTATCTGGCGCCGTTCCGCAAACGCAAGCGCCGCATGGGGCTTTCTCCCGCGATGCTCGAAACCCTTGCCATTATCGCTTACAAGCAGCCGATCATCCGGGCTGAAATTGACGCGATCCGCGGCGTGGACTCGAGCGGGACGGTCCATGCCTTGCTCGAAATGGAATTGATCGAAACCGTGGGGCAGAAACCCGTTCCCGGAAGACCCTTTTTATATGGCACTACGCAAAATTTCCTGAAACACTTCGGTTTGAAAAGTCTTTCGGAATTACCTTCCATCGAATCGCTGCGCGAACGGTTCGATGTCAATCCCGGCTGACGGACCAGGGCGTTTCGGCCCTAATATCTCTCTCCGATCCGATGGAAAAAGTTCTTCTTCACAAGTGGCTGGCCGCCTGCGGGGTGGCCTCGCGCCGGGCAGCCGAGCAGATGATTCGCGCCGGGCGCGTGCGCGTCAATGGCGGGCTTGTCCTGCGCGTTCCCTCCTTTTGCGATCCGCACACCGATACAATCGAGGTGGACGGCAAGATCGTTCGCGCCCCGGAAACAAATATCTACATCGCCGTTCATAAGCCGCGCGGCTACACCAGTACGGTCCGCGATCCCCACGCCGAACGCTGCGTGGTGGACCTGGCCCCGCCCCGCTTCGCCGCCCGCCTCAAACCCGTCGGACGGTTGGACCAAGACAGCGAAGGGCTGTTGTTGCTGACCGACGACGGCGCACTGATTCACCGCCTGACCCATCCGCGTTACCACATCGAAAAGGAATACATCGTCGGCGTTCAGGGGGCGGTCGGCGCGGATATATGCAAGGTGCTGACGAGCGGCGTGGCCCTGGACGACGGGCTGGCGAGGGCGCTCGAAGCCACTCTTGTCAAACAGGAACGGCGCCGTTCCGTGGTGCGGATCGTCCTGGGCGAAGGGCGAAAGCGTCAAATCCGGCGGATGTTCAAGGCATTGGGATTCAAGGTAATCTCGCTGCAGCGCGTGCGAATGGGGCCGATTCGTCTGGGCCGCCTTGCCGCGGGCGCCTGGCGGCACTTGACAAAGGCCGAGGTGCGGACGCTATATCGGGCTGTCTCGTTGGACGAGGGCAATTGTTTCGTGCAACCATCATAGCCGTCAAGAGCGAGACGACGCGGATGGCCGACAGCGAAAAGACGGCCCGCGGAAATGGAAAGGCAAAGTCCACCCTGCTCAAGGGTATAATGGGCGCAGTTGCGGGACTGCTCGTAATTCGCGCCGGAGGGGTCGTGGAACAAGATTTTCGCGCCGGCGCACCCATTTCCTCCCAACCCATGGGACTGATTGCGGCGACTCCGGGAGTGTTTCTGTTGATCGTCGGTTTGGGGCAGATCCGGACGGGACTGCGAGCAAAAAGAAGTCTTGATGGAACGATGCGATTGAAAAAAGATAATCAAGGGTCTCCGCGATGAACAGACTCGAACAATTGCGAAAACAGATTGATGCCATAGACAGCAAAATGGTCGAGTTGCTGGATCGGCGGGCCAATCTGGCGCGCAAGGTAGGCCAGTACAAAAAGGCGCATGGCCTGGACTACTATGACCCGGCGCGGCAGAAGACCATTCTCCAGCGCGCAATGGAGCGCGGAACCGGCGAGTTTCCCCGCACCGGCATCAAGGCCGTCTTTACCGAAATCATGTCGCATTGCCTGGCGCTGGAAAAAGCCGTCCGGGTTGCCTACTTCGGCCCCGAAGCCACATTCACACATATCGCGGCCGTGACGGAATTCGGGTCGGCGGCCGAATACGTCGCCCGCGACACCATCAACGACGCCTTCCTCGCCGTCGAGAAAGACGCGGTGGAATATGCCGTTGTGCCGGTCGAAAACTCCACCGGCGGCGTGGTGCACACCACTCTCGACATGTTCCTCGATTACGACGTCCGGATTTGCTCGGAAATCCTCATGGCCATCACGCACAACCTCCTGGCCCGCTGTCCGCTCGACAAAATCCGCCGCGTCTATTCTCACCCGCAGCCGTTTGCCCAATGCGCGGCGTGGCTGACCCGTCATCTGCCCAATGCTGAACGGATCGAGACCGCCACGACCGTGCAGGGCGTGCAGCGCGCGGCGCGCGAAAAATACGCAGCCGCCATTGCCAGCGAACTGGCCGCCCGCATGTATAGGATGAAGATCGTCGCATCCAATATCGAAGACACTCATTGGAATTCCACGCGCTTCTGGGTCATCGGGAAAAAAGTCTGCCAGCCAACAGGCAACGACAAAACGTCGCTGATGTTTTCGGTGAAGGACCGCCCGGGCGCGCTCTTCAGCCTCCTGCAACCTTTCTCGGAAGAAGGCATCAACCTGACCAAGATCGAGTCGCGCCCCACGCGGCGCAAGGCGTGGGAATATGTGTTCTTTGTGGACCTCATGGGCCACATCAACGATCCGCCGGTAAAGGCCGCCCTCAGCCGCATCGAGCCGCACTGCGTGTTCGTGCGCGTGCTGGGCAGCTATCCCCAGGAAGTGCGCCCGCGGACGGAAAGCGAATATCGGTGAGATCTTCCGAACAAAACGAAACGTTGTGAACCTGCTTGTTGCGTTTCCTGAACCGCCGGCTTTGTTTGCATTCATGCACCGCGAAGAGCGGTCAGCCCGCCTGGCGAGGATCAAAGTGGACCCGGTCTCAAAAGGCGCTCTGAAACGGATGAATCAGCCGTAAACGCCCGGGCAGAAACTATCAGGATTCAGCCAATGAAAAAACTTTCTCCGAATCGTACCGTTGCGTGCAACCCGCACCTGCTGGCCCTCGCGCCCTATCCGCCCGGCCGGCCCATCGAAGAAGTGCAGCGCGAATATGGGCTGAAGCGCGTGATCAAACTGGCCTCGAATGAAAACCCGCTCGGACCGTCGCCCAGGGCCGTCGCTGCCCTGAAACGCCATGCGCGCCAGCTTCATCTGTATCCCGACGGCAATGTGTACTATTTGCGGCAGGCCTTGAGCCGCCGTCTCGGCGTGGCGCCCGATCAACTAATGTTCGGCAACGGCTCGGACGAATTGATCCTCTGGCTGGCGCTGACATATCTGTCGCCGCGCGACACCATGATCGTCTCGCAGTATTCGTTCGTGCGCTATCAGATGGCGGCGCAACTGGTCGGCGCGCGATTCAAGACCGTCCCCCTGAAAAACTGGCAGCACGATCTGCCGGCGATGGCAAGCGCGGTGGACAAAAACACCCGAGCGATCTTTCTGGCCAATCCGGAGAATCCTGTCGGCACAATGGTCGGGCGCAAGGCATTCGAGCGGTTTCTCAGGGCCGTCCCTCGGCGCATACTCATCGTGCTCGACCAAGCCTACTATGAATACGTGCAGGCGTCGGACTATTTCAACGGCATCGAGTATATCGCACGCCACCCGAATCTTGTCGTCCTGCGTACATTCTCGAAGGCCTACGGTCTGGCAGGCCTGCGCGTCGGCTACGGCGTGGCCGTGCCCGAGATTGTAAAGGACGTGGATCGGGTGCGCCCGCCGTTCAATGTCAATCGCGCGGGGCAGGAAGCGGCCGCTGCGGCCCTGGACGATGCGGAGTTTTTGCAGCGAAGCATCTCCGTGAACGAAGAAGGCCGACGCTATCTCTACGATCAGTTCGAGCGGCTGGGTCTGGAGTATGTCCCCAGCCAGACCAACTTTGTTCTTGTGCGCGCGGGACGCGAAGGGAAAGACGGCGCGGCCGTTGCCGAGGCCATGATGCGGCGCGGCGTGATTGTGCGACCGATGGGTGGTTTCGGCTTGAAGGACTACGTAAGGATTACCATCGGCCTTCCTCGCGAAAACCGGTTGGCCGTGAGAATACTGGAGGAAATAGTGCGGAACGCAGACCGGAAACCCCCGCACAAATTGCAATAGGCCCTTTCGTCCAGGAATCTATCAACCTACGTGCATCCTTCCGGACCGAACGGATGAAGGGCGGACCGGAGCGATGAAAGGGCGGCAGTGCTTGGCCGCGGCGAAGGGCCGCGCCAGGATGTTTATCTCGCTTCATTGGAGCAGCACTCTTGCACATCGGCACACTGGCCATCTACGGGGTTGGCCTGCTCGGCGGCTCGGTCGGGCTGGCCGCCCGCGCCCATCGGCTGGCCGACCGCATCATCGGCATCGGCCGGTCGGAGGAACGCCTGGCCGAGGCTGTCCAGCGCGGCGCCATTGACGAATTTACCACGTCGCTCGAGACCGCATGCGCCGAGGCCGACTGGGTCGTGCTCTGCTCGACGGTCTCGCACATCGTCGAACTCCTGCCGCATCTGGCCTCCATTTGCAAAACCTCGGCAATCGTCACCGACGTGGGGAGCACGAAAGCCACTATTGTGGCCGAAGCAGAGAAACACTTCGGCAAACAGGGGCCGCTCTTTGTCGGCTCGCATCCCATGGCCGGCAGCGAGCGCAGCGGCGTGGCGCACGCGTCCGCGGACCTGTTTGTCAACGCCTGCTGCGTCCTTACCCCCACCCGGCAGACCAAACGCAGCGCGGTCGAACGGGTGGAACTGTTCTGGCGCGCCTTCGGCGCCCGCACCATTCGGCTCGATCCCGAACGCCACGACCGGCTCGTCGCGCTGGTCAGCCACCTGCCGCACATGGCCGCAGTCGGCGTACTGTTGACTGCCGCCGAAAGCCGCGAAGATGGAGCGCTCCTGGCAACCCTTCTGGGCAATGGGTTTCGCGATACGACGCGCGTGGCTGCCGGCCCGCCCGAAGTCTGGCGCGACATCTGTCTGGAAAATCGCACGGCCATCGCCGACGCCCTCGAACACCTCGGCGGCGATCTTCTGGTCATGGCCGACGAAATCCGCGATGGGCAGGGCGACGCCCTGCTCGAGCGTCTTGTCAAAGCGCGCGAGTTTCGCAAACGCCTGATCCCATGACTCGTACGTAGTTCACGCTTCAGCGTGCCGTTTGTAGTTCAAACTTTAGTTTGCCGTTCGTAGTTCAAACTTCAGTTTGCCGTTCGTAGTTCAAACTTCAGTTTGCCGTGGCCATTTTCCCTCTTTTTTGGGGATTTTCGACCCACGGCGTTGGCAAGGAACAAAACCCGACAAAGCCAAAACCGCACAAAACAAACTGCGGTTTGAACTTCAGGCGAGAATATCCAATGACCTCGACGGATCGCAAACTCATCCTCTTCTTTGTCGCGATCATCCTCGTCGCCCGCCTGGCCTGTCTGAATCTCAACGCCGCCGAATACACCGACGGCATACTTCAAATCATCGCCTTCCAGCATGGCCTCACGTTCTGGCCGCCGCTTTATACAGCGCTGATTCACGTGCTGAAAGGCCCCATCGGCGATCCGGAAACCGCCGGCAAAATTCTCTCCATTCTGTCCAGTGCGCTGCTCATCATTCCTGTCTATTGGACGGCGCATCGCCTTTCCGGCCGCCGCGCCGCAGTCTATGCCTCGCTTCTTCTCATGACCAATGCCCTTGCATGGCGCTGGGGCATTCGCGTCATGAGCGACTCGTTGTTTGTATTGCTGTTTTTTTCATCCACCGCGCTGTATTGGGCCGGTGTTTGCGGCCTGCGCGATTTGCCGGCGGTCGAGGAGAAGGACCGGCGCTCACAGGAAAACACATTGTACGCAGTCATGGTGTTCGGTAGTCTTCTCGGCGCGCTCGGAGGGATTACGCGCTTTCAGGGGCTTTTGTCGTTGGGTTTGCTTTTCGCCTTCCTGGTTCTGGCGTTGCGATGGAAAAAGCGGACAAGTCCGCCCGCTCGCCGGACGGCTGCGGCCTGGGTCTCGATCGCTCTTTACCTCGGGATTTGGAGCCTCGGCTTTCGTGCAAGTCTGTTCGGCGGCCACGCAAAACAAATCGCAGAACGCGCAGCAACCGGCCTCGCGTCGAGTCTGCTGAATTACTGGAATCTGTTCGAAAGCTTTATTCTGCTTTTTCCCTACTTCATTACTATCCCTGTGTTTGTACTCTTTTTGCTCGGACTGATCGCATTGCTCAAAGGCGATTTCGGCATGCGGACTTTTGGCTATGGCTTTCTGGCCATCGCGGCCGCCCTGATCGCCATGCAGACAGTATTTTCAGCATATCAGGAACGTTATCTCCTGCCGTTGATTCCGTTTATGATGGTGATGGGAGGTGTGGCGGGGGCAAGGTGGGAACAGTGGGTAGGGGCCGCCACAGGCGTGTCGCGCCCGCTGGGCGAACGCCTGCCGCTCGTTGGCGGGCGGCCGCTGCTGTGGGCGAGGGGCGCAATAAGTCTGATCCTGCTCTACTCACTCGCATGGTCGCTGGCGGTGGTGTGGCTGCAGCGCGGAGCGTTCGGCGACATCAAGCAGGCGGCGCGGTATTGCGCCGCGTTGCCGCCTGACGCGCGAATCTTCTCGAACGAATTCTACAAACCCGAAATTCCGGCGGTGAAAATGTCCTATTGGTCGGGGCGAAAAGTCGAGGGACTGGACGATTCGGCGCGGCCCGCCAAAGGCGACTATGTGTGTCTGCATAGCGCCTACGGCGGATTGAGTCCCGTTCCCACCCTCCTGGCGTCCATGCTGCGTTTCGACCGGCAGATTGAGTTGTTGCGGCAGCGCTACGACGTGACCGAAGCGGCCTGGTTCGATTCCTCGCTCGTTCCGCTGCTTCCCGACATTATGGAAAATCCCGATACCCACACAAACCCGGCAGCGTGGTTTTACCGCTATACTCCGCAACGGTTTCGCACCGTCATTTTCCGCATCGAAGGCGTGAGGTCGGCCAAATGAGCGAGCAGCGGGCGGCAACCCTGATGATGATTCTCGTGCCGCTGGCAGCCCTTGGGGTCTATTCCACCACAATCTGCCCGACGATCTATTGGGGCGATGGGATCGAGTTGACGTGCGTGGCCGCCGTCTTGGGCGTCGCGCACCCGACCGGCTATCCACTGTATTCCATTCTTGGTCATTTGTCCACCAGGGTCCCGCTCGGAACCATTGCCTTTCGCATGAATTTGATGTCTGCCGCAACAGGGGCCCTGCTGGCCGTCTTGGCGGCATCGCTGGTATGGCGGCTGCTGGCCTGCAGCCGCCCTCGCCAGACGTCCGACCTGTCCGACTCGTCCGCCCCGTCCGACAAGCCGGCCGCCGCACTGTCTCGCGCTGTCTTTGCCGCCGGTGCAGGATGGTGCATCGCCTTCTCGCAGACGTTCTGGTATCATGCCGGACTGAGCGAGGTCTATCTGCTCAATGCCGCCTTTCTGGTCGCTGTTCTGCATCTGATTCTCTCGGCCCTTCGCACGCGCGACCGCCGCTGGTTCATCGCGGCCTGCTTCCTCTGCGCTCTCGGCATGGGCAACCACACCATGGCCGGCATGTTGCTCGTGCCCGCGCTGGTCATCGTCGCCGTGTGGATGCTGATTCCGCCGAAGCAGGAATCGGCCGGCCGGAAACGAAGGGCCATTCCTGCGAGCGAGCCTCTTCGGCGCCGATTTAGCCGGCTGGTTCTTCCCGCCCTGCTGGCGGGAGCCGCGGGACTGTCCGTCTATTCGTATTTGCCGATGCGGGCTGCGCAAAACCCGCCGCTGAACTGGGGCGATCCGTCCAATCTGCAACGGTTCCTTTGGTCGGTGCGCGGGGGCGAATTCCGCAGATTCTACCTGCTGAAAGTTCCCCAATGGCTCTTTCCCGACCGCCCGATCGTTCAAGCAACGCCCTTTGACTCGGAAACCTATCCCATCTTCCTGCGCCACCGCCTGCGCGAGTGGCTCGAATGGACAGGCGGACAAATAATTGTCCTGCCCGACGCACCGTCGGCAATCCCCATCCTTTTCGGCTGTGGGATGCTCTTCGGGGCGATCTTGGGATGGCGAATTCTCTTGCGCAGCCAGCCGCTGTTTGCAGCCTGTCTGGCCGTCGCCGCGGCGATGAACGGAGTCGCAGTGATAATTTACAGCATCCATGACATCGAAGGATACTTCTTCCCCGCGCATGTAATCCTGATCCTCTGCCTGGTTGCTGCGGCGGCGCAGTTGCACCGCTGGGCCGAATCGCGTCTGCTGGCCCGCTCGTCGGCGCTTCTGGCCTGCCTGATGATGGCCCTGCCCCTGGGGCTGTGTCTGCGCGGATGGGACATGGCGGATCATTCAGACTATACGGCCGCCGAGCGCTACGGCCGCGACATCCTCGAACGCCTCCCGTTCAACGCCATGATCCTGACCGCCGCCGATTACGACATCGAGCCGCTGTGGTATCAGCAGATCATCGAACACTGCCGCCGCGACGTGGTGGTCTTCGGCCGCAATTTCCTTGCGACCCCCGGCTACGCCAAATACTTTGAAGGCCGCTATGATCCGCCCGTGGCGTTTCGCACCTTTGCGGAGACGCCCAGCGAAGAAGAGTTCTTCCGCGCCATGGCGCAGGACATTATCGCGCCCAACGTGCAGCGCCGTCCAGTCTTTGCGACATGGTATGATCCGCGCATCGGCGTCGAAGCCGAGCGGATCGAGATCCCCCTTCTGCGCGACCCGGCCGTGGCGGCCGTCAAGGAACGCATATATTTCCCCGAACCGTTCATTTACAGGCTGAAGGCGAAATGACAGGGGCGGACAGAGCAAATGGGAGCGAAGAATGAAGCTTTCTGTAATCGTTCCGGTGTATAACGAGCGCCGCACGATCGAGTTGCTTCTGCAGAAAGTCCGCGCGGTTCCGATTGACAAGGAAATCATCGTCGTGGACGGCCATTCGATAGACGGCACGATTGACCTGCTTCGAGCACAAGAACGGCAGCCCGACACGCGCGTCATTTATCAGCCCCGCCGCAACGGCCGCGGCAGCGCGCTCAAAGAAGGGATCGCACTGGCGCGCGGCGAGTTTCTCATCTTTCAGGACGCCGATCTCGAACTCGATCCCAACGATTATCCGGCCCTCCTCGCTCCGCTCGAACGCGGTGAGGCGGACGTCGTCTTCGGCTCGCGCTTTCTGCAAGGGCGGCCGCCCATGACTTTTCTTCAGTATTGGGGCAATCGGGTCATCAACAAGGCGGTGAATCTGCTCTACGGCACGCGCCTGACCGATGTGGAAACGTGCTATCAAGTCTTCCGCCGCGAATTGATTTCCGGCATGACCATTCACAACAACGACTTTGCCTTCACGGTCGAACTGACCGTGAAGCTCATCAAGGCAGGGCATCGCATTGTTGAAATTCCCATCACCTATATCCCGCGGGGGCGGGCGGAAGGGAAAAAAATCTATTGGAAGGACGGATTTGTCTCCCTCTGGACTCTGGTGAAATACCGAATTGTGTCATGAGAGGGAAAAGCCACGCCGTCCATCACGTGGACTCACTGGACAACAGGAATGGAGCGAGCGTCTTGCCCACTCTCTTCACTTTGTCCATGTCGTCCATTTCGGACGCGTCGCATTATTTAAAAGCCATACACCGGCCTCAGCTGGTCCTCGGTCGGCAGGGTCGTATAGGTTTCGCCGCGAGGCCCCACCCAGACGTTGCCCTGGCGCACCAGACGCACCGGCGTCAGGCTGCCGTTGCTGTTTTGCACATTCACGATGACCGTGTTGGCATCCATTTGCGCCTGTTGAATAGCCGCGTCCTGCTGCCGGTTCTTGTCAACCTGTTTCCCAATCAGATAGCCCGTTCCCGCGCCGGCGGCCGCGCCCAGCAAAGTGCCGACTGCCGCGCCGTCGCGCGCGCCGCGATGGCCGCGGCGGTGGCCGCCGATTGCCGCCCCGGTGGCGCCGCCTAATACCGCGCCCGTGCCGGCGCCGATGAGCGTTCCCGTGCCCGCGGCCGTTTCACATCCGGTTATGGCAACCGCGCCAATCAGAAGCAATGCAATCAGAGGAAGAACCGTAATCCGTCGTACCCGTGTGTTTTGCATTTTCATTTTTTTCCTCCACACTACTTCGCTATGCAATAGCAATCAGCAAGAACCATACCCAGGCGCTTGGCTCTGTGGCAAGGACATTTTTGGAACGTCGGCGCGCAAAGAAACGACCGGCCGACTCTTTCTTATCCTCTTCCCTTCTGCCCACATACCTTACACTGTCCGCCCTGCCAACATCCCCAACCGCCGGTTCCGTGCGGCCACCGTTACCCAAACCGTGCATGCTGAAACAGCCCCAACTGTCCAGGCATTTGCGCCCGAGCTATCGAACAATCCAGCAGCCGGCTTTCGGTCATCACATAGTCCATGGGAATATCCCACATGTCGTGCGGGAGAGTGCCGTCGGCGATTTGAATGTCGAAAGCCGCCCCTACAATCACACTGTGCGGCGATCGCAGCACCAGAAACCGGTCGTAATAACCCTTGCCGAAGCCGATTCGAAAACCTGTCAGGTCAAAAGCGATTCCGGGGACAATGTGCACGTCAATGCTGCGCGGGTCCACCGCCCGCAAATGCTCCGCACGCGGCTCGAGGATGCCCATCGGGCCCAGCTTCAGGTCGTGCTCGAGGTCGGCAATCTCGGCGGGGATCAGATTGTGCGTTCCCTGATGAATGTAGGGCACGACGACCGAGCGGCTTTCCGCGAAGAAGCGCCGCACCAACGCGAACGTCTCCACCTCGTCATTGAATGAGAGATAGGTCATAATCCGCCGCGCGCGGCCGACGGGTTCCCACGCAATCAACCGCTCGGCAATCGCATGGCTGGCTTCCTTGCGGTACCGGGCGTCGAGCGACTGCCGCCGCTGCCGGAACAGCATTCGGATTTCGCTTTTCTGATCGCCCAGAAAAATGGGATAATTTTTGCCGGCCACACGAATTCCCTTTCCAAATCGGGAAGCGTTTTGCTATCCCCGCATCCGGTCACAGGCAAGGGAAAAAACCACCCCATGCGGTGCCTCATGCTGCCAGAGCGTTTACGTATCCGTCTATCCTCCCTCCGGGCGATTCTGCTCCCCGGCGCCATTACCCTGTTCTGGCTGACCATGATGGCGCTTCTTTTGCGCAATCAGGTTTTCCAACCGCGGCGCGGACAGCCCATGGACGTAACCCCCGCGCTCCTGACCGAGCAATGGCAGGATTTCTCCGAGTGGATGAGACTGACCCTCGGCGGGCAGTCCGATGGCGTCTGTTTTACCAGCCTCCAGCGCCGCAAGGAGGGCGGCGGCTACCTGGCCGCCAATCGGATCTGGATTCGATTGGGAGTGTGGGGCGGCCAATACGATTTTCGAATCGAAAACACCGCGCTGCTCGACAGCCTGTTTCGACTGCAAAGCGCGCAGTCCTCTGCAGATCTGGCCGGCGAGACTCTACGGTTCGCCGCGTTGTCCGACGGCGCGCGGCTCTTCTACCGCTGGCAATACGGCGAGCAGACGCGCGTGGGGTTGCAGCATCTGGAAAAACCCATTTCGCTGCTCGAAGCCGTGCGCCCGCTGGCGGCGCAGCGGCTCGACCTGCACGTCGGTGCCGTCTATCGCCTGCCGGTGCTCGATTCGACGTGGAGCCTGCGCGAGGGCGTGGCCGAAATCCGCGTCGAGGCGCTCGAAACCCTTCGCCTTGGCGACAAGGCATTTCGGGCCTATCGGCTGGCGATCCAACTGGGTCCCTTCGCGTCCAAAACATGGGTAAGCCCGAACGGCGAGGTTCTGCGGCGCCAGTTCGCCCAAAACATCCTTATGGAACGCATTCACCCCGACGAGGCGCGCAAGTTGTTTCCCGGTATTGACGCACCGGTCGCCCCGCCCGCATTGACCCGCGAGGATTTTCGCCGCGAAGGAAAGGCGAACTCTCTGGACGGCGACAACCTCAGCCCCCTCAATCTGCTCATCGAATCTCTGTTGAAGTCGCCTTCGTTCCGCCCGAAAGGTCTGTAGCGCCTGTACTGCTTTTCCTGAACATGGGCGGCGCTGCATGGGCGCCGCCCATTTCCAATTACCTGCCGCTCAGGACCCAAAAGCTATTTCCCCACATACAGCACTTCTTTGCCGCGACCTTGCTGAACGAGCGGAATGTAAGTTTCCAATTCCTTTTGCACCTGCGGATCGGTCAGGTCTATAGTCTTCTTCTTGTCCGCGGACATGTAGGCGGCGGTCACCAGTTTGGTGATCTCCAGGCCGTAGGACAGCGGCAGAAGCCCGTCGCGGCCCTCGAGGAAAGCCTTGCGCGCGTCTTCGTTCTCGTCGGTATAGCCGTAGAGATCCGCTTCGTTATACTGGACCGCGAGCAGGCCGCGGCTGGCCGTGGCTTTTTCGAGGGCTGCTTCCTGATCGGCGACAGCCTCGGCCGCCGCATCGCCGATAAAAATGTTGAGCGGCGATATCAGTGTATTGACCTCGAACGCATAACCCGGCCCCATCCCGTCCATGAACAGCCGCAAGCCCTGCTTTTCAAACATCCACGAGTTGGTGAACTGGGCTTTGACGATCTGCCCGGTTTCGGGATTCTTGTAGGTGATCATCCCCGTGGCGAAATCCTCGCCGGGCGTCTTCGAGTAGTCCACGCCGCGATCCTTGAGAAGCTTCTCGCGCCAGTAAGGCAGCCCCCACTTCAAGAGCGCGATCTCGGCATTGACGGCAATGGGCTGGAGAAACGTGATCGGCTTGCCCAGCGGGGTCAGCGCATACCAGCCGACGGCGATGCTGTGGCAGCCCATGTCGCATAGCACTCCGCCGCCCTGGCGCGTGGGATCCCAGAACCAACCCATGTGCGGGCCGCCGTGCTCTTCCGACGAACGCGTCAGCGACATCGGCCCCATCGTGCGCTGCTGGGGCGCCAGTTGCGCGAGCGCCGCCTTGATCGGCTTCATGTGAATCTGGTTCTCGAAATAGGCGGTCTTCAGATTGGCCTCCTGAGCCAACGCCACCATGCGTTTTGCCTCCGCCACATTGCGCGCCAGCGGCTTCTCGCAAATCAGGCCTTTCAGCTCCGCGCCAGCCTTGACCGCCGCGACGATTTCCTCCATCACGGCCAGGCGCGCAAAGTTCGGACAGTAGATGGCGATCGCATCCACATGCTTGGCCATCTCGGTCACCGACGGATAGATGGTGCACGGACCCAGTCCGGTCTGTTTGGCGTAAGCCTGGAGTTCCGCAGCGCCTTCCGGGGCTACGACGCCCGACAGTTCCATCCCGCGCACTTCGGTCATGGCGCGTGCCTGAAATCGAGCGACAAATCCCGCGCCCACCATTCCGACTCGCAAGGTCTGTCCGTTTCCCATGGTTGGTTCCTCCTCCATCGTAAGATAGAATTTCGATATGATCTCAACCTGCTTGCGGGAAAGACTGTGCAGGCAGGACCCGCGCGTCAAGTATTTCCGGCGAGGAGACAAGATGGACCGACTGGACGACATGAAATGAGGTTGGGGCGGACAAAATAGACAGGGTGGACGCAGAAGGCAAGGTGGATGGAATGTATCCCGATCGTCCATAGCGTCCCTGTCGTCCAGGTCATCCATGTGGTTCACGTTGCCTGCTCCGCCCGCCGCCCGCCCAAACTTCAATTTGACTTTTCCCCGTTCTTTCCGTTTGGAAACACATTGGCTTGCGGTTCAAGCCCGTTCGGCCTCGGCCGCGATAACGGAAAGACTCGGCCAATCCTATGGCACGAAGCCCCATTAGCCCCCCTGTGCCTCCGATCCGTCTGGTAGCGCGGGCGCACACGCTCGTTATCGCCCTGTTGTGCCTGCTGCCGCCGTTTTTTCTCTCCTATCGGCTGCCCACGCTTCACGAACTGACCGATAACAAGTGGCTGGTCGTAATTTTCTTATCCTCGTGTGCCATAGGGTTGAACGCCGCCGCCTGGGCGCTTTTCGCCGATGGGCGATTTGCCCCGTGGCCCGCGTTGAAAACGGCGTTGCTTGCCGGACTGGTTTTATTTGTTGCCGCGCGGCTTGGTTCTGCCCTCGTTTCGCCGCTTCCTTCGGCCTCGTTGCGCGCCGTCCTTCCCTCGCTCGCACTGGCCGGGCTTTTTCTGACACTCGTTCTTCTGCCGCCGTCGGCCGAGCAGATTCGCAAATGGACGTGGCTGACCATTCTCGCCGGGATGGTCGTCGGCCTGATTGCTTTGCTCCAGCACAGCGGGCTCGATCCGCTCGGCACCCTGGTGCGTTATCGCAACACGGTTCGCTATCGCACGGGGGTCTATGTCACGCTCGGCAATCCCGAATACCTCGGAGGCTATCTTGCACCGGTGGCGATTCTGGCCTTCGGCATGATGCTCGGCGGAGCAGCTCGACGGGCGCGCGCCGTCACGCTGGTCGGCTGCATCCTCGCAGCTTGGGCGGCATTTCTTACCGGCTCGCGTGGGGCGTTTTTAGGGATGCTGGCCGGCGGGGGGCTGGTGCTGGTCGTGTGGCTGGCGCAATCACCCGCGTTTACGCCGCCCACGCGCCGTCTTGCATTCGCCGCCGCCGGCTGCACTCTGGCCATGGCAATTTTACTCGCTGTTTTCAGCCCCGCGGGAAGCCGGATCGCAGTCATGCGGGCTCGTTTGGGAGAAATTGCACAGCCCTATAGCGAAGCCCTGCGCGACCGAATCGTCTTCAATTTGGTCGGACTGGAGATGATCGCACGCCGTCCGGTTTTCGGTGTCGGGCCCGGGCGGTTTGGCGTCGAGTTTTATCCGGCTTTTCTGGCGATGGCTGCGCGCGACAGCGGTTCGGCTTTCGCGATGATGGCGCGCGAGTTTAACGGCGCCGTAGCCGAACATGCCCACAACGACTGGCTGCAAATCTGGGCGGAAACCGGCGGAGTCGGATTTGCCGCGTGGCTGTGGTTTGTAATCGTATGGTTCCTAACCATTTCGCGAGCGCTTCTTCGCCCCGGATTATCGTTTCCCGACCGATTCCTGATGCTGGCGGCCGCGGGCGCTTCCGTTGCGCTTCTGATCAACGCCTTGTTCAATTTCCCGCTCCACGAGCCCGTGCGCGCAGCCCTGTTCTGGCTGTGCGCCGCATGGAGCGCCGCCCTCGCCTTCGGAGCGCCGCCGGAAACGAACGCACCAAAGCCTGCCGCCTCTTGATCTCGCTGCAGCGCCTCTTCCCTGCCGTCAGAATGCCACGTAGTCCGAGCTGCCCGGTCCCAGGCGGACAATGTCGCCGCTGCTGACCGTGCCATTGGTCGGGTCGTAAAATGCACCCATGCCGGTCTTGCGGTTGAAGTCATGGAGGGCATCGGGGCCGGGGCTCCAGAGGACATACCAATAGCCGCGC
>JADFCW010000126.1 GCA_017161705.1 Candidatus Sumerlaeota bacterium
GTGGTCCGCTGGACCGAGACCGACACCGCCGTGCAGGTGGCGGCCGGACTGTTTTCCACCCTGCTCGGCGATGGAACAGCCTTCGGCACGCTGTTTCAGGACTATTCCAACTTGTGGCTCGAAGTAGCGATTGACCTCAACAAGAATAGTACGTTTGAAGCCAATGAAATCTATGCACCACGCCAGCGCATGGCCGCAGCCGCATGGGCGATCGAGGCCGACCGCCTGCAGGGCCGCGCGGCGGCCGATTTTGCCCCCGCGGTCCATACCCATCCCGGAACCGGCGATATAACGGGCGTGCTGGCCGCGCAGGGGTTGAGCGGCGGCGGGCTCGCCGGCGATGTGGTCCTGGGGGTAACTACGGGCGGGATCACCAGCGCGTTGCTGGGCGGCCGCGCTGTGACCGAGGCAAAGTCGGCCTTGTTCACGGCAGGCAGCGGCAACAGTACCGTCTGGGCTACGATGGCCAAACAGACCATTACGGAGAGGAACGAAGCGTCGTTTGCGCGGGCGCTGTTCATCATGAACGGCGAGGATACCGGCGGCGCCGGACAGGTGCGTGTGCTGAAAAATAAAACGCAAGTTACCAGTTTTGCAGTGGCCGCCGGCGGCGTCCATCCGCAACTGCTCATCTCCGACAAATTCACTATCGCCAACGGCGATGTGATCTTTTTGGAGTATCGCGCCGATGCGCCCGAAAATCCCATGATCTGGCGCCACGTTGGGCTGCTCTTTGGCACCGCGGGCGATTACGTACAGCTGAGCGGCGACACGATGACGGGAGTTCTGAGTTTCACCGGAACGACGGGCATTTCACGGATAGACCTGAACAGGGGCGATATCGTGGATGTGGATGATCTGGTGTTTACGGGAACGGACGCTTCGATCATTCTGGGGGGCGGAGACATCTTAAATGTGGACGATCTGACCTTTGCGACCGGCGGCGGGGGGATGATAGACCTCAATTCGGGAAAGCTCGATGACGCCACGACAATCACGGGGCAGTATCACCGCTATCGCTCGGCGAGAACGTTCTACAAAAACTACAGCTGCCACGAAATGGTTTCGGCAATAGACAATGGGGATCCGATTCAGCGCGGCGGGCCAGGTTACGCCTATATTGTGAGCGGTGCGCCGCCCTACGCGGCCGGCATGCGAGTGGGCGTACATCTCCCCCAGGGGGCGCGGATGACTCAGTTTGTGGCGTGGGTATGGGATAACGACAACGCCGGCCATCTTGCGGTCCAACTATGCTACGGAACCAACACCGGCGCTCCGGGTGTCATTTCCAACATTGAAACGTCCGACCCATCTGCCAGTGCAAGCATTCGGCAGATCACCGGCTCTGCGATTATCGCACCCGTCATAGATAACCTTAACTATGTTTATTTCATCAATGTTTATATGACACCATCCGGAATCGGAGCCGGTTATATCCGCTTCTATTCCGCGCGCCTCTATTATACGATGACCGACATAGCCGATTGAGATGGCACTTGCAGACGTTGGACTGCGCACGGGCCGCCGGCTCACTGGCCTGACCCCTATGAGACCGGCGGGTTGCCGTTGTGCCCACGTGGCAGAATGCGCACCGCGCGGCGCGGCCGCACAGGGCAGGCCGCTTCGCATGCCCCGCAGCCGGTGCACTTTTGCCGATTCACCGCCGGTTGCGATGTAAAGCCGCCGTCCGGACTCTCGATGGCAATCGCCTCATACGGGCATTGTGTGACGCACGCCGTGCATTCGGCGCCGTTGGCTAGAAGACACAGGTCGTAGTCTACCTGTGCAAGGCCGATCCGATGGGCGCGTTTGGCCGCCGCAGACAGGCGCTCGAGTGCCCCGCTGGGGCAGACCTGCATGCACGCGCGGCAGTCCGGCCGGCAATAATTCTCCGCAAAATCCAGCGTTGGAGTCATAAACGAGGCGACCCCCTGCCGCCCGACATCGGGACGGATGATCGCCGCTGGACAGGTCCGAACGCAATTGCCGCACCGCACGCAAAGGCCTGTGAACTGGGCTTCGGCAGCGGCGCCGGGCGGCCGCAGCGGCATGGCGGCTGTTCTTTTGCGAAGGGCCAGGATCAACGGCGCAGCCAGCGCGCCCGCGCAAAGACTGAGAAAGGCGCGGCGGGCGGAAAAAGTGGGGCTGTTGGGATGCAAAGGCGGCCAGGGCGATAGAGTGGACGAAGGGGACGAGGTGGACAGGATGGACGAAGAGGGCGCGACCGGCTGCTTCTGCTGGGCGCTGACCCGGCTCAGCAAGTCCTGCAAGCCGCCTAATGGACAGAGCCGCCGGCACCAGAGAAAGGGCCACAGCAAGCCGGGCAGCACAATCGCGGGCAATCCCAGCGCGGCAATCAGAGAAGCCCAACCGCCCCGCGGATTCCACACCGCGTTCAGGAACGCGCTCAGCAACGCCAGCGGATCGAGCCACGAAAACAGCGGATAACCCAAAAGCGCCCCGCCCACCGTCGCCAGCGCAATCGCCCGACCCGCCGCCGGCAGGCGCAGCGCCTTCGATGGTCCTTTGCGTCCCAGCCGCGCTGCACCCTCGTGCAGAAGATCCACCGGACATGCCCAGCGGCAAAATCCGCGCGGGATGGAAACAGCAAGAACCCATGCCGGAATCGCCGCCAGCCAAAGAAAATCGCCGGCTCGCAGTGCAGCCGCCGACGACAGAGCGACGAAAGGACTTGCAGCCGGAATCAGCGCGGGCAGCAACCCCGCGGACGATCCCCAGCCGGCAAGGGCAACCGCGGCAAGAAGGACGAATGCGCGCAGCGAATAGCGAAACAACCGTTTATCCCAGATAGGCGCCCTGGTCGCGCAGGAGTTTTTGCACTTTGGCGATATCCACGTCGCGCGGCCGGCACTTGTCCTGCACGGCGACGGCGGCCGCCGCTCCCGCCGCATGACCCGTGGTCAGGCAGGGCGCGATCAGACGCATGTCCTCGATCAGTTTCTCGTCCACGCAGATGCAACGGCCGGCCGCCAGAAGATTGTCGAGTTTTTTCGGCAGAAGCGTGCCATAGGGGATCGGCCATCCACCGTGCTGGTTGGCGTTCTGTGCGCCGCCGACGCCGATCGTGTCGGGGAACTTCTTTCCTTCGCGCGATTCCTGGAAAGTCAGTTTATAGGTTCCGGCCAGAAGCCGGCTGGTGCGGACACCCAGTTGCGGGGCGGTTTGAAGGAGATAAAGTTGTTCGCCGCCGGGCGTGCTGCGCAGTTCTTGGACACGCTGCCAGATGCTGCGCCGATGCTCGAGTTCGAGACGCGTCAGTTCGGCAATGTCGAGGCAGTTGGTGCTGGGCCCGCGCAAGTTGATCCAGGTCACGCTGGGAATCGGCGTCGCAGCGCCAAGCGGGCGGGATGCCGGCAATTTCAGTCCCGCTGCTTTCATTTTTTCGATATCGGCGCGATCCACATTGCCCAGACGATGCACCAGTCCGATGGCGTGCAGCCGCATTTCATGCTCGGCGCCGGCGGCGGCGAAAATGTCCCCATCGCCTGTGGCGTCCACCACCACGCGTGCCAGAATGGCCTGGCGACCCGACTTGCTCTCGAATACCACGCCGCGCACCGCGCCGTTTTCCAGCACGACATCGGCCGCCCAGCAATGCAGGAAAACCTTTACCCCCGCTTTGGTGATCATTTCATCCATGACGTACTTGGTCGCCTCGGGGTCCACCGTCGGGTTCCACTTTCCCGGCGCCTGATTGATCACGCCGCCAGGGATTTTGTTCAGCCGCTCCAGCAACTCGTCGCCGATCCCGCGCATCACTTTGACAATCCCGCCGTTCGCTTTGGCGTGCGTGCTGATGACCAGCAGGACAAGACCGCCGGTCCACTGTCCGCCGAAGTAGCCGTATCGCTCGACCAGTGCCGTTCGGACTCCTGCGCGCGCAGCCGAGACGGCGGCGGCAAATCCGGCCGGCCCGCCTCCGACGACGAGCACGTCGGTTTCGTGGAGCACCGGCAGGGGGCGCTCGGGTTGAATCACTTTGCCGCCCACCAGCGAGGCCGGATAGCGCGGGATGTCCATCGGCGGAACCAGTTTCCGCTCGGGCACCGTGCCCACTGCGGGAAGTCCTTCGTTTTCCTGGGCAATGGTGAGGCTGGCAAAAGCCGGCCCCAGTCCGGCGGCGGACATGAGTGCAAAAAGGTCTCTTCGCGTGAACCGTTTAGTCATGGTTGAGCTCCAGGATGTTTTGTGCTGCTCCGCTGGCGCTGTGCAGCTGGCCAAAAGTCTGCGAGAGGCGGCGCGCCTGTCAACACATTCTGTATATCAGGATGGAACGCAGCAGGGTCGGGGTGGAACTGGTCGGCTCGATGGACCGGCGGGGAAGGAACGATAGGGTTAAGAGGAGCCCGGCGCTGCCCGCCGGCAACAATGCGGTTGACACTTTCTCTTGGTTCGCCCACCAATCGCGGAGAAAACGATCGGGAGGTTCAGCTAACAATGCTGCGTATGCTCGTGGTTGCCATGCTGTTCCCCGCAGCGGGAGCGGTGGTCTTTGGGGCAAGTTCCGACACCTCTTTTTCAAAAAACCCGTTTCCCCGCGTTCAAATCATCCCGCAGCCCGACGATCAGGCGTCCTTTCAGGTCGAAGGTGTCGAGAAACTCCGCTATCACTGGCCGAGCCGGTACATTCGCCCCTACTGGTTTCCGCTGATTGGTCCGGAGGGCGTTTCGGTCACGCGCATCAGCCATCCGCGCGATCCCAACAGCCACAGTCACCACAAGGCCGTCTGGATTGCCCACAACAGCGTCAACGGCTGGGATTTCTGGAGCGACCGCACGCCGACGCGCATTGTCCACGATCAGATTGTCCGCTACAACGACGGTGTGGATTCGGCCTCGATGACTGTGCGAAATTTTTGGCTCAACGGGGCGGGACGGCGCGTGCTGCAGGAGCTTCGCACGGCGCGGCTTCGGCCTCTCGAACACGGCGAACTGCTCGTGGATATCGAACTGGAACTCTCGCCGACCACCGGCTCGGCGACGTTTGGCAAAACACCTTTCGGCTTCCTCGGCGTCCGCGTGGCCAAGACCATGGGCGTCAACGACGGCGGCGGAGAGATTCGCAACTCCGAAGGCGCGGTCGGCGAATCCGACGTTCTGTGGAAACGCGCGCGCTGGGTGGACTACTCCGGCCCGATTACGCCGCAGGCCGAAAACGGCATCGCGCTCATGGACCATCCGTCCAACCCGCGCCATCCGACGTTCTTTCACATCCGCAGCGACGGCTGGATGGGCACGGCCTTTTGCTGCGAAGCGCCCTACACGTTGTCGTCCGGCGAGACGCTTCGGCTACGCCACCGCCTCTATGTGCATCGCGGCCGTGCGCCGCTTGCGGCGATCGAGCGGGAATGGAAGCGGTTTGCAGGGGAATAGGCGGTTGCTTTTTCATGATGCTTTCCCTAGCCAACCGGCTAAAACCAGTGCTGCAGATTCTGCGCCATTTCCATAAACTCTTTCCGAAACATAAGGAGAATCAGCCATGCCTGTCTGTTCGCGCAAAAGTTTCCTAGCCGCCCTTGGCGCCGGAGCCGCAGCATCCGCAGTCAATCCGCTGCTGCGCGCCGCCAACGCTCCGCGCCCTAACATTCTTATTATTCTCGCCGACGACCTTGGTTTTTCCGACATCGGCTGTTTCGGCGGCGAGATCCAGACGCCCAACCTCGACTCGCTGGCCGCCAACGGCCTTCGCCTGACGCAATTTTATAACTCCGCCCGGTGCTGCCCTTCGCGCGCAAGCCTGCTGACCGGCCTCTATCCGCATCAGGCGGGCATGGGCGGCATGGATGTTGACAGCGGCGAGCGGGGCTATCGCGGCCGCCTGCTCGACGAGTGCGTCACGATCCCCGAAGTGCTTCGCACCGCCGGCTACCGCACCTTTATGTCGGGCAAGTGGCACTTGGGCAAGATCGGACCTATTGCCCGCGGCTTTGACGAATTCTTTGGAATGTTGCATGGCTTCGACAGTTTCTGGAATGCCAAGTCCTACACGCGGCTGCCCGAAGGCCGTCCCATGCGCCAATATCCGGAAGGCAAATTCTACGCCACGGACGCCATTGCTGACCATGCGCTCGATTTTTTGGCCGAATCGCGCAAGACACCCGACAAACCATTTTTCCTCTACCTCGCGTTCAACGCCCCTCACTTTCCACTTCATGCGCCGAAGGATGAGATCGCCAAATACGTGGACGTTTACGCAAAAGGCTGGGACTGGATCCGCGAGCAGCGATATGCACGAATGAAGCAGATGGGTCTGCTCGATGCGCGCTGGCCGCTGTCGCCCCGCAGCATCATCGGCCCCAACCGCGTTTCGACCCCCGCCGGCTATGCCGACCAGCAGAATCCCGCCTGGGATTCGCTCGACGCCGACCGCCGCGCCGACCTCGCCCGCCGCATGGCCATTTATGCCGCCATGGTGGATCGCATGGACCAGAATATCGGCCGCGTGCTGGCCGATCTTCGCACCCACGGCCAACTCGACAATACGCTGATCTTCTTCCTCTCCGACAACGGCGCGTGCGCCGAATGGAATCCCTATGGCTTCGACATCCGGAGCGGCCCGGACAACATTCTCCACAAAGGGAAAGACCTCGAGAACATGGGCCAGCCGGGCACCTATCACAGCTACGGCTCGGCGTGGGCCAATGCCTCGAACACCCCGCTGCGGCTCTACAAACATTATGCACACGAGGGCGGAATCTGCACGCCGTTCATCGCGCATTGGCCCGCGGGCATGAAACGCAAGAATGAAATTGACACGCGGCTGGCTCACCTCACCGACATCATGGCCACGTGCGTCGAGGTCGCCGGCGCAACGTATCCGAAAACGTTCAACGGCCGGGCCATCCTGCCGCCCGAAGGCCAAAGTCTTCTGCCGGCGCTGCACGGCGAGCCCCCGCAGCCGCGCACGCTATTCTTTGAGCACGAAGGCAACCGCGCCGTCCGCGCCGACCGCTGGAAACTGGTCGCCCTGGCCGGCTGCGACTGGGAACTGTATGACGAAGAAGCTGACCGCGTGGAGATGCACAACGTCGCTGCTGAACATCCGGAGATTGTCCGCGACCTTTCGCGCCAGTGGGAAGAGTGGGCCCGGCGCTGCCACGTGCTCCGCGCCGGCGAGGGAGAGAAAAAGAAAAAGAAGTGATCTGCGGGTCGGTAGAGGCTGTGGGAAAATAAGCAGAATCGGGCCATAACAACAAGTATGAGGGAAAACTGCAAATCCTGGTCAAAAATATTTGCATTTCCTTGCACAAAAGGATGGAAAGAGGACGATGCGAACCAACTCTCGAGCCAAGACCCGGGAATCCAAAATGCCGCGAGCCGAATGTTCCGATCGAAAAATTAAGAACCTATCGGGTGTTATTGCCGCCGCGTTTACGCCCATGCACGAGGACGGCTCGCTGGACTTGGCGCGTATCCCCCAGATCGTCGAACATCTGGTGAACGATCGGGTCGCCGGCCTATACGTCAATGGCACAACGGGCGAAGGGCCTTCGCTGACGGGCGGCGAGCGCCGGGCCGCCGCCGAGGCGTATGTGCGCGCGGCCGGCAGGCGCTTGCCGGTGATCGTTCAGGTCGGCCACAACAGTCTGTTCGAGGCGCGCGAGCTGGCAGCCCATGCGCAGGCGATCGGCGCCGACGCGGTCTCGGCCACGCCGCCCATGTATTTCCGGCCGGCCGGCGTTGGCGAGTTGGTCACGTGCATGGCCGACGTGGCTTCGGCGGCGCCGGACTTGTTGTTTTTTTACTATCACATTCCGCGCATGACGCGCGTGGAGCTGGATATGGTCGAGTTTCTGCAGCGGGCCGCCGAGCGCATCCCCAATTTCGCAGGCATCAAATTCAGTTGCTCAAATCTTCACGAGTTCCAGGCGTGCGTCGAGTTTGCAGCTGACCGCTGGGCAGTGTTTTTTGGATACGACGAGATGCTGCTGAGCGCATTGGTTGTCGGAGCGCGCGCGGCCGTCGGCAGCACGTATAATTTCGCCGCTCCGCTCTACCATCGCCTGATCGAAGCGTTCGAACGGGGCAACTTGCCGGAAGCCCGTCGCCTGCAGGGACTGTCCGTGGCCATGGTTCGCGTTCTCTTGCACTATCGCGGAATGGCGGGGCTGAAAGCGGCGATGAAACTGGTCGGGCGCGACTGCGGCCCCACGCGCCGACCACTGATCGCCCTGACCGACGCAGAACTGGAGGCCATGCGCAGGGAGCTCCAATCCATCGGTTTCTTTGATTTCGTTCGTGCGTAAAACCAGTATTCCTTTGGTATTGGGAAGGATGAGGGGACAACTTTATCCCAGTCCAAGCGCGCGGATAAGCGTCGGGGCGAAAGCACGCCGCATCCCCTTCGATTACAACAGCAGGATTTGGAAAGGCCGCATGTGGGTTCTTGCGGCAAAAACATTTTCGCCAGATAGCCAGTGTTTTTTTCAGCTATTATTTTGATGGGAACCGCACGCAGTTCGAATTGTAGTTTGCCGTTTGTAGTTCACGCTTCAGCGTGCCGTTTGTAGTTCAAACTTCAGTTTGTGGTCTCATGCCCGATTCGGTGGGGCATTTATCTCGCGACCGGCGCAAAAAATATTGGCTCCCTGTCTTCACCTCCGACAACGGCGGCTTCTACAACGCCACGAGCAACGCGCCGCTGCGCGGCAACAAGGGCGCCTATTACGAGGGAGGCATTCGTGTGCCGCGGATCGTCAGGTGGCCCGGGGTGACCCAGGCCGGCGGCGTTTGCGTCGAGCCGGTCATCAGCACGGATTTGTATCCGACGTGTCTGGCGGCCGCGGGCCTGCCCATGCGGCCCAACCAACACGTGGACGGCGTGAACCTTCTGCTGCTGCTCGAGGGCCGATGCGCTTCGCTCGACCGCCCCGCCCTCTTCTGGCATTATCCGCACTACAACGATCATCCGTTCAGCGTGCCCTCGAGCGTCATTCGCAAAGGCCCATGGAAGCTGATCGAAACCTTCGATCCCGAAGGCGTCGAGTTATACAACCTTGCGGAGGACCTCGGCGAGACGAAGAACCTCGCCGCGGAAAAATCCGACCTTGTCCGTCAGCTGCGCCGCGAACTCGATGCATGGCGCCGCGCGGTCGGCGCTGAAATGATGTAGCCGAATCCCGACTACGATCCTACGGTTCCCAAAACGATAAAAAGAAAGGAGAAGAAAAATGCAAAACCTGCCACGGAGTAAAAGAACGGTTGGGGGACCCGCCGTCTCGCCCCATTTTCTCGCGCTTGCCTCCTGGGTGGCGGCTCTCGCAATCCATCTTGCGACGGCAGCATCTGCCCTCGGCGCTGAAAAGGACCCGGCGGGAGAATGGATCCTCGTCGAAAACGGTGTCTGTCATGCGCCGATCGTCGTTTTCAAGGATGCACCGCCTCGAACGCGCGATGCCGCCGCGACCCTGGCAGAGTACATCGAGAAGATCAGCGGCGCGCGGCCCGACATTCTCGAAGGCGAACCGCGACCCCTTCCGGCGCACGCCGTCTGGGTGGGCTTTCAGCCGGTTCTCGCGTCCCTTTTCCCCGGCGTGGATTTTCACTTCCAGTATCCCGAAGAAATCCTGATTGCCGCTAATGAAAACCATTTGGTCATTGCGGGGCGCGACCGCTGGGATCCCGCCCACATGGAGGCCAAGGGACGTCTGGCCAGGAAAACGGGCATGCAGCAGGAGTATGGAACGGCCAACGCCGTCTACACGTTCCTGCAGGAAAAACTCGGCGTGCGCTGGCTGTGGCCCGGCGAAACGGGCGAGGACATCCTGCCGCAGAAGCGCATCGCGGTGCAGCCCTTTGTCTATCGCTATCACCCGCAGATTCGCGCGCGAGCCGGTATGTTCGTTCGCCTTTCGCTCGGCGACAATAAGGAGGGGCCGGACGAACTCTGGGCCCGCTTTCAACGCGTTCAACTCGACTCTCTGGAACTGGCCGGCGGCCACGCCTTCAGCCATTGGTGGGACAAGTATCACGAGCAGCATCCGGAATACTTCGCGCTTCAGCCCGACGGCACGCGAAGCCCCCACCCTACGCCTAGCAACACCAAGCTCTGCGACTCGAATCCCGCGGTGTGGCAGCAATGGCTTGCCGAGGTTGAGGAAGCGTTGAAAGCGGATCCGACGCGGCGCGTGTTCAACGTCTCGCCCAACGACGGCTATGATTACGGCCACTGCGTGTGCGAGAGGTGTCTGGCGTGGGACCACCCGGCCGCCGAAAAGTTCACCTGGCGCTGGAAGGGCAAGAGCGAGGAGCGTCCGGCACTGAGCGACCGCCAGGTCACGTTTGCCAATACGCTGGCTCGGCTGCTCAAGCAGCGATTTCCCGACCGCGACTATTTCGTGCAGCTTCACGCCTACGGCTATTCGCGCCCCGCGCCCATCGCCGCGGTGCCCGACGAAAATGTGATCATTTCCAGCGTGGCCAATTTTCACTTGCGCGGCGACGGCGTGGGCGATGAGCGGTCGAAGGCCATGCGGCAGTTTGCCGACTGGGCCAAGAAAGCGCACCACCTGGCCTGGCGGCCCAATCTCGGCAATCCCGTCGGCCTCAGCTGGGGCATGCCCGATGTGGCCTTCGCGCAGACAGCCGAAGATTTCCGCTTCGTCGCCGACCATCGCTGCATGGGACTGTTTTTTGACATGCTGTGGTTTCATTGGGCCACGCAGGGCCCTTACTACTATCTGCTGGCCCATCTGGCCTGGAATCCGCGGGCTGACGCCAACGCCGTGATGGACGACTACTATCGCCGCGCCTTTGGTCCGGCCTCCGATGAACTGAAAACCTACTGGACGTTGATGGAGCAAACCCGGCAGGCCTTCGTAAAGGAAGTTCCCAACCGCCACCGCGCATTCGATATTCCCAGTCGTTATACGCCGGAGTGGCTGGCCCAGGCGGAAGCCCTTCTTGCGCGGGCGATGGAGAAGGCGGCAAAGGGACCGGACATCTATCGCAAACGCATCGAGTTTGTCCGCGCCGGCCTCGACTACACCCGCCTGCTCGTGGACACTCGGCGATGGATGCAGAAGGTCGAGGCAAGCAAAGGCAAGGATGCGCAAGCCGTTGCCCGTGTGAAAGCCAACTGGGAAACCGCCGCGCGGATGAGCAAGACCAGCCCGCCTTTCGCCATCAACTGGCAGATGGTTTTTAGCCAGCCCGACAACAAACGCATGATGGGGCTGCATCCCGACAATCCGCTCAGCGGCCGCACGCTGCGGGAATCTCTGCTTTCCCCCATGGAATGAAGGCAGGCGAAGGAGAACACGCTCGTGATCTTTACCGCCGACAACGGCACCGGACGCAGCGTCGTTTCTGAAATGGAAGGCGGCGAACGGGCCGGCGAAAAAGGCAGCCCAACATGCGGCGGGATGCACGTGCTTTGGGTCGCCAGTTGGCCCGGCAGAATCGCGACCGGCCGGATTGCCGCCGCCGCGCGTCCCCGCCGAAAAGAAAAAGGGAAAGTGGACGGACCTAATGTTTTCAGAACGAAAGGTCGGCAGCCCGGTTGAAGCGCTGTCGCCATCCCTGTCAAAGCGGGGGGAGAAAAAATCATGACCCAACATGACTTTCTGGGCGGCCCTTCGGTCAGCCGCATTCGGCTGGACAGGTTTTTATTCCCCATGCGCCCGACAGTGTTGGCGAAAATGGTTCTCCTGATGTGCTGGTGCTACCCTGCGGCCGCCGGCGACTTTATCTGGAAGGCGCTCCCACCCGTGCCGAATGCGCTAGGTGTGGCGGGGGCGTTTGCGGGGGTTGCGGGCGACGCGTTGGTGGTCGGCGGTGGGGCGAATTTTCCGGAAAAACCGCCGTGGGAAGGCGGCCCGAAAGTCTGGTACGATACCGTCTTTGTGCTAGAAAAGCCCGACGGGCAGTGGAAAGCCGCAGGACGCCTGCCGCGCCCGCTGGGCTACGGTGTCTCGATTACCACGCGGGACGGCATTGTGTGCGTCGGCGGGAGCGATGCGCAGCGGCACTATGCGGATGTCTTCCTGCTTCGATGGGAAAAGGGCGCGCTCGCCGTGTCGGCGCTGCCGAGTTTGCCTACCCCCTGCGCGAATTTCTGCGGCGCGCAGCTCGGCAACACCGTCTACGTGGCAGGCGGTATCGAGGCGCCCGATTCCACCGCGGCGCTGAAAACATTCTGGGCGCTGGACCTTGGCGCCGCTCCGCTGCAATGGCGGGAGATGGAGCCGTGGCCCGGGCCGGCAAGAATGCTGGCTGTCGCCGCAGTGCAGGACAAGGCTTTTTTCCTCATCAGCGGAGCCGAGTTGACCGCCGACGCGCAAGGCAAACCCGTGCGCCGTTACTTGCGCGATGCCTATCGCTGGCAGCCGGGGAGCGGATGGCGGCGCATAGCCGACCTGCCCTATCCGGTCGTTGCCGCCCCCTCGCCCGCCCCAGCGCTTGGCCAGTCGAGTGTTTTGATTCTGGGCGGCGACGATGGCGCGAACGCGGGTTTTCATCCGCCGGCGGCGCATCCGGGATTTTTGAAAACCATTCTTGCCTATCACACAATCACAGACACATGGAAAACCGCAGGCGAGGCGCCGATGGCGCATGTTACCGCGCCGTTGGTGCGATGGGGGGCAGACTTTGTCATCCCGAGCGGCGAGATAAGACCGGGCGTGCGATCGCCAGCTGTGTGGGCGTTTCAGGCGGCATTCAGGAAAGCGACGTTTGGCTGGCTGAACTACACCGTGCTCTTGGCGTATTTGCTGGCGATGGTCGGCATTGGCGTGGTGTGCTCGAAGCGGAACAAAAGCACGAACGACTTTTTCCGCGGCGGCCAGCGGATTCCCTGGTGGGCCGCCGGCCTGAGCATTTTCGCCACCATGCTGAGCTCGATTACGTTCATGGCCATTCCGGCCGTGGCCTACACGGACGGATGGAACCTGTTCCTGGCGAACACCTATATCCTGATCATGCCGCTGGTCGTGTATGTGTTTCTGCCGTTTTACCGCAGGCTGAATGTCACGACGGCCTATGAGTATCTGGAGTTGCGGTTCAACACGGGCACGCGTATGGCCGGCAGCATTCTATTCATGCTTTACCAGTGCGGACGGATTGCGGTGGTGGTGTATTTACCCGCGCTGGCCCTGGCCACCGTGAGCGATCTCGACGTGCAGACCAGCATCCTGGTTATGGGCCTCTTGTGCATCCTCTACACCGTGCTCGGGGGCATCGAGGCGGTGATCTGGACCGACGTGGCGCAGGCGGTCATCCTGATGGGCGGGGCGCTGTTCAGTTTGGTCTTCCTTTTGGCGCACGTCGAGGGCGGAGCGGGCGGAGCGGTTCGCGCGGCCGCGGACGGGCGACACTTCTTCGAGACGGTGAACTGGAGCTGGGACCTCACGGTGGCGTCGGGCTGGATCATTCTTCTGGGCAGTCCGTTTCATAATTTGTTCCCCTACGCAGCCAGTCAGGATGTCGTGCAGCGCTACGTGACCACGCGCGACCAGAAGACAGCGGCGCGGGGGATTTGGCTCAATGCGATTATATCGGTTCCGGCGCAGGCGGTGTTTTTCGCCATTGGAACCGCCCTGTTTGTGTTCTACAAACAGCATCCGGCGCGGCTGGAGCCTGCGCTTCAAAACGACGCCATATTTCCGTATTTCATCATGTCCGAGCTGCCGGTCGGGGTGGCGGGGCTGATTGTGGCAGGGATTTTCGCCGCCGCGCAGTCCACGCTGTCCAGCAGCATGAACTCGATCGCGACAGCCTATGTGACAGACTTCCATCGCCGGCTGCAGCCCAACCGCAGCGACCGCGACTACCTTCGCGTAGCGCGCGCAGTGACAGTGCTGGTCGGCGCGGCGGGAACGATCGTGGCGCTGGTCATGGCGCAGATCCATATCCGGACGATCTATGTGACCTTTCTGGAGATACTCGGATTGCTCGGTGGAACGCTGTCGGGGTTGTTTATGCTGGGGAGATTCAGCCGGCGGGCATCGGGCGGCGGGGCGCTGATCGGCGCTCTGGCCAGCGCCGCAATTGTCTTCGCCGTTCGCTTGACGCATCCGCTGAACGTGTATGCCTATGCGCCGATGGGGGTGATCTCGTGCGCATCGCTGGGATGGCTTTTTAGCCTCATTCTGCCCCCTTCAGGAAAATCATTGCAAGGTCTTACCCGCTAGCTTTGGCTGTGTGCCAAAGGGGAGATCGGTTCTGGCGGGATTCAAACGTACAAGAACAAGAAATGGGCGATCGGTTTTCATCAGTGTCAAACCTGCAAATCCTGCCCAGGCCGAAACGCAGCACGCGTGTCATCCTGTCAAACAGAGGAGATAAAACCCTGCGAGCGAAACTTACCCGTCGTTCCCTGTTGGAAAGCGCCGCGACGTTTGCAGCCCTGCCTGCTTTGGATGGGCATGCCGCCGGCGTAGAGTCCATTCCCGGATTCGATCAGACCCGCACGGACTTCGACCGCTCGAGGGCGTGGCAGCCATTCAGCGACCGCAAGGTCCGGGTCGGACTGGTCGGATATGGGCTGTGTAAGTTTTCAGCACAGTTTGATTTTCAGAATCATCCGAACGTCGAGGTCGCGGCGGTCAGCGATTTGTTTCCCGACCGCTGCGCCGCACTGGCCAAGGCTGTCGGGTGCTCGAAAACGTATCCCTCGCTGGAAGAAATGGTGAAGGACGACAAGATCGAGGCGATCTTTGTGGCGACCGACGCGCCCTCCCACGCGCGCCATTGCATCGAGGTGCTCAACCATGGCAAACACGTGGCCACGGCTGTGCCCGCCTTTCGCGGCGACATCGAGGATGCCGAACGCCTTCTCGAATGCGTCCGAAAGAACAAGGGTTTGGTGTATGCCATGTTCGAAACGTCGGTCTTTCATGATGATCTGTATGCGATGGAAAAACTGTACGCCGCCAACGTCTTCGGACACATTGTCTATGCCGAGGGAGAATACTGCCATCCGCATGTGCTGGGCACCCCGCCGCTGGATTCCTACAAGGACTGGCGAAAGAACGGCGCACCCATGTGGTATCCGACCCACGCAACAGCCTACTATGTCGGCGTGACCCACGGAAGCTTTGTGGAAGTGACCTGTCAGGGAACGCCGCTGTTTGACAAAAGCCAGCGGAAGCCCAACGCTATCGGCAACATTTTCAACTCGGAGGTCGGACTGTTTCGCACGCGCGAAGGCGGATTGTGCCGGATCATCATTTGCGGCTCGCAGGGCGAGTATCTCGAGGCCGGGCGGATTCGCGGCGAGTACGCTGGCTACGACGGCCACAACGGGCGCGTGGACGGCTTTGTGGGCGACCCCACCGGGCGGCAGCGGTTCAAAGAAGCGGTCGCCAAAGGATTGCAGTTGAAAAAACCTCCGCTGCCCCCGGGCGTACGACCGGGCGGGCACGGCGGTTCGCACGGTTATCTGTGCGACGATTTTATTGACGCGATTTTGCGGGGCAGAAAACCGGCGGTGGATGTGATTGACGCGCTGAACATGACCGTTCCCGGCTACTATGCACATTTGTCGGCAATGAAAGACGGCGAGACGATGAAAATCCCGCAGTATTCGCTCTGAAAAGCACGCCTCTTCCGGCATCCGTTCGCAGAGGGGTTCCGGCGGGCCGACAATGTTCTTTGTTCTTCCTTCATGAGCCTGCCGCACAGTCTCCCAGCACTTGCCTGAGGGCCGTGGGGACCGGCCTGATTTTATCCGGGCGGCGCAAACCGACTGATGCTTGTGGCAGTGCAAAACCGTCCAGTGGATTTGCACAAACAGGGGTGCGCGCGCATCTCGATTCCTACAGAAAGAGACCTGCGCAAAACCGCCAGGCCGGAAAAGAAAAGCGCCCGAGGTTCAGGCAGCGGGTTATCCGTTTGCCCCACATTCCAGAAAGAGCCGGTTTTTGAGGAGAAACTTTTTTCGCAACGCATCCGTGAGAATTCTATATATATTTGAATTTTCATGTGTTAAACATGAACCCCCCCTATAAAAATTTTTCAAAAAGGCCTTGACAGCCAGCGGGCTGTTTTCATAGCGTAGTTGTTTGCGCGGTTGATGAAACCGGAAAGCAATCGCGCCGAAAAATTTTCGCAGAGCGTTTTTACAAAACGGGGGCAGACAATTGAAGAGGACAAAAGGACCGGTGGCCTAGCCGGCCCTGAGTCGCCTGCGGATGTCATGTAACGCGCGAGGTTGTTTTTCCCCTTGACAGTCCGACGACCTCCCTTACTCTTCCGTCTCACCTTTATGGGCGTATAGCTCAGGTCCGGTTAGAGCGCACCCCTGATAAGGGTGAGGTCGTTGGTTCGACTCCAACTACGCCCACCAGCAAGTGAATTCTGAAGCCGAAAGGCTTAAGCGCCCGTTGCGCGGGCGAATACCGCGGGATGGGGCTCGATAGTGTGTGTGGGAGAACTGCCCGACGTGTCTGACCAGTCCGAGCGGTCCGACCAGTCTGGCAGAAAACGAAAACGGGGGATGCCAATTCAGGGGCAGTAGTTCAGTGGGAGAACACCGGCTTTGCAAGCCGGGGGTCACGGGTTCAAATCCCGTCTGCTCCACCAGGG
>JADFCW010000127.1 GCA_017161705.1 Candidatus Sumerlaeota bacterium
AACGGTGATTTCCCATCGCAAGCCCTCCTTCCGAGGCGCGAGTAATGAGAACAGATCCGGCGGCGAGTACCGGCCGATCAGGTTCCCGCGTCGGCAGCAGGATTTTTTCTTCGGCGCGTGAAAACGCAAGAAGTTTTGTTGCCGCTGGCTGAACGCAGGCACGTAGCCGGAGCGGGGGATTGTCCTGCCGGAAAGGGGCGGATCCTTCGAGACCTTGTATCATGCCCGGACGCCATGCCGCCGAATCTGGCGCACGGAAAATCCCGGTTCGCGTTCCGTTCCCCGTGCATCCCATTCTCCCTGTGGTCGGTGCTCACACGCTTCCCACTTCGGCCATATACACATTGTCGCTTTTTTCAGCGTCGGAGTTGTAAATGACCCACTTGTCGTCGGGACTGAAACTGGGATGGCCGTGGCTGGCCTGGGTTCGCCACGACGTGCCATGCCACGCAAGGCGGCGCACCTGTACGCAGCCGTTGACGTGAGTCATCAAGCCGATGTAGGCGCCGCCTTCCTTATCGTCGGGGCCAAGGTAAGCGCGGTCGCCGACGACCAATGTATTGTCCGAATTCGACTGAATGTGTCCGGGGCGCCCCGCGGCGAACCGATACTGGCGAATCCATGTGCCGTCGGGACGGATGAAGGCGTTGTATTCCTCTCGGAACGTTTCGACGCCCTTTTCCCCCTTCCTTTCGCGGTCCAGCGAATATTGAAACCCCACCTCCCCCTGTTGGGTCCAATACTCATGCACACACGACTCGCCCGGCTTTTGCGGATAAAGCGGCGAGGCCTTGCGCATTTGGGTGTCGTTGAGGTCCACGATCCACATACGCTGGGCGACACACGTGCTGCCGCCCTCGTGGCAGAAGAGTATAAGATTCGGCTGGGTCGGATGAATCAGCACGTGGCTGATCCAGGCGGTCTCGCCCCACGCCGCCACCGCATCGCCTTTATCGGCATCAATGCGCATGACAACCGAGCGCGGGTGCTGATAGTAGCGCTCATGCATGGTTGAATAAATGCGGCCGGTTTCGGTGCTGAGCGCCGTTTCCTCGCAATAGGCAAATGCAACGTAGCGGCCGTCGCTGGTGCAGGTCGGCAGGGCGGGGCGGAAGCCGGTGGGCACGCGATACAGCTCGCGGTCTTCGAGCGTGTCCACATTCACCACGCGGAGGGCCGGACCGTCGAAGTAGAACAGCCGGCCGTTGCGGGCAAGGCACGCCATGTTGGGCGACAGTTTTTCGCCCCCGGTCAGTTGGACCAGCTTCGCCGCGGGAATTTCGAGCAAATGCCACTGATAGGCGCCCGAACGGTTCGAGACAAAGATCGTGCGGTCGGCATTGTCGCCGACAAACGCCCGCGACGTGAAATAGGGATGGACATTGTTCGAACCGTTGCCGGTGAGGCGCCGCACGCGCGCGCCGGTTTTCGGATCCTTGTATTCCTTGATCTCGCCGCGGATATTTTGCGTTGCCCCGCGGCCCCCGTTGCGAACGGGAAGCGATGCGGCCGGACTTTCGGCCGCGCGCGAATAGCGCGGCCCCGAAGCGGTCAGAGCCGCCGCTCCGCCGAACGCAGCGATCCGCCCCAGAAACAATCGGCGATCGAGGCCTTTGCGTGTGCGAGGGTCGGGAGTGTAAACGGTATGGCACAGCATGAATTTCCTCCTCAATAGGATGTGTGACGCCGGGAACATCTTTGCTCTGTGCGCAACGGAAGATTGCTTCTCGAGTGCATCCCATGCCGCCCAGCGACAGGGCGCTTGACAATGCGCGGTCGCGCGGCGTGCCGGCTGCAAAAAATCCAGCGCGGCTGTGCGGCCAGATCAATAGCGCATTTGCAAGGAGTGTATTTTTTCGCTTGCGCAGAAGGCAATGCCCTTCATAAAACCGGCACGGGTCGGCCGCGTGCGTCGTTGTCTGCCGCACAACCGATTCATCCCAACGAAACTTGCGAACACAGGGACAGCCCTCGGTGGGATGCACCGCCCAACCCTTCGCGAACTACGAGCAGGCGCTGCAATGGCTTGCCGGGCGTGTGGCCGCGCGCGCCCAGGGCCGCGAGATCGCCGATGTTCCCGCTGAGTCGCCTCGCTCCATTGACGAACGTCTGCTTCAATGCGTCTGGCATGACGGCCTGCTGGTCGGTCGCACGCTCAAGACGGTGGCCGGCAAATTGCTGACCCTCCAAAATCCAGGCGACTGGAATCACGAGGCAGGGCCGGATTTCCGCCGCGCCGAACTTACCCTCGACGGCCACGCGCTCAAAGGCGATGTCGAAATCCATCTGCGATCGTCGGACTGGGCGGCTCACGGCCATGACCGCAATTTCGACTATAATTCGGTTATTCTTCACGTCTTTCTGCAACAAACCGATGCGGGCCGCCACGACATTTTGCACAATGGGCGCGCGGTCGAGCGCCTTTGTCTGGCGCCGCAACTCGAAATGGACCTCGAGGCCTTGCGCCAGTCGCTGGCCGTGGACGACTATCCCGTCGGCGAACCGCAGCGGCGAGGCCGATGCCACGAAACCATTCTGTCGCTGGATGCCGACACGTTGGCCGCGATCCTCGACCTGGCCGGCGAACGGCGGCTCGAGGAAAAAGCGGCGCGGTTCGAGGCCCAACTGGCCGGCGAGTCGCTGGATCAGGTGTTTTATCAAGCGTTTTTGACGTCGCTCGGCCACAAGTCCGGAAAGACGCTCTACTTTCTTCTAGCCAAGCGAACGCCGGTTGCCGAACTGCGCGACCACGCCGCCGAATGCGCCGCCGGCGACCGCACGCGATTGCTCGAAGCGATCCTGTATCATGTGGCCAATCTGGCACCGGCAGCGGCCGACCGTGCGCCGCTCGACGAAGCGACCCAGGCCTATCTCGACTCGCTCAACCGCCACTGGAGCCGGGTGGCCGGCTATTTTAGCGACCGCATGATCCCGGCTACGCGGCGCTGGTATCAGGGAATTCGCCCAGTCAATTTTCCCTGCCGCCGACTGGCCGGCGTGGCGCAATTGTTGGCGCAATGGATGGACCGCGGACCCGTGGCGGCGGTTCTTGATCTGCTGTGGCGGGCCGCACCGGCACAACCCGACCGTAGGTCGGTCAAGCGCATGGCCGAGCAGTTGAGCAAGGTGCTGAGCGTCGAGACGGAGCACTACTTTACACGCCGCTATGTGTGGGGCGGCAAGGAGACCCCGCACGCTCTCAGCCTGATCGGCGACGGACAGGCAAAGTCTGTGCTTTTCAATGCGGCGCTGCCCATCGCCCTGTTGCAGGCGCAGCGCGCGGGCGAGGAGGCGCGGGCCCGGCACGTTCGGGCGCTGTGGCGGCAGTTTCCAGCGCTGGCGGAAAACCAGATCGTACGCCTGATGCGCGCTCGTCTGTTTGGCGACGACGCGCGCTTTGCCGGCCTGTTCACCACCGAGCACCGGCTTCAAGCGCTGCATCAAATTTTCAACGACTGCTGCAACAATCGGGCAACCGATTGCTCGCAATGCACCCTTCTTGCCGCAAAAGCGGCGTGAGCAGCGCGCGGCGGATTTGTTTTTTTACGGGCCCGCCGCCTGATTTCATCAGCCGGTCCGCGATGCTCTTCACTATACGGAATCATCAGGCTCTTTTACCGGCTGCAGCGACAAAAAATCACCGATGGTGTGAAACGTTTTTTCTGCACGGCGCTCCCTCGGAGCGTTTCCGCTTCCAGGCGAAGTCCCGGACGCGGCATAGCTCCTTCGCGGATCTGCTCACAACCCTCGTTTGGCGTCGGAATGCGCTCTCGCGGAAAGTGCAAATGTTGTTTTCGACCATCCGGTCGGGCAAAAACTGTCCGAAAAGAACCACTTGATCCTCCCGGAAAAATCCTGGAACAAATTGTCCGCGATTAGGAAGGAGAAGGAAAGGAGCCGACCATGAAGAACATGACACGCAGAGAGTTTGTCGGGCGGGCCGCAGGCTCCGGGGGCGCTCTGGCCGCCGCGCACATGTCTGCCGCTGCGCCTGCTCCGTTCGCCCGCGTGAAGGGCGCCAACGATGATATCCGCATCGCTGTTGTCGGCATCGGATCGAATGTCAAGATCGGTGGCAAGGGCAAGCAGGACATCATCGCCTGGCGCAAGATCCCCGGCGTGCGTATTGTGGCGCTATGCGATGTGGACCGCACGATCCTCGATGCGGAGGTCGAGAAATGCAAGAAGTTCAATGAAAAAGTGGAGGCGTACACGGATGTTCGCAGACTGCTCGAGAGCAAGAGCATTGACGCCGTGAGCATCACGACGCCCAACCACTGGCACGCGCTCGTGTGTGTCTGGGCCTGTCAGGCGGGCAAGGACGTGTTCGTGCAGAAACCGGCATCGCACAACATTTTCGAGGGCCGCAAAATGGTCGAAGCCGCGCGCAAATACAACCGCATCGTGCTTTCGACCGCCGGACCGCGCGGCACCACCGGCATGGCCGAGGCGTTCGAGTGGGCGCGCCAGGGCGGCCTGGGCAAGGTGCTCTTTGCGCGCGGGCTCAACTACAGGCCGCGGATGAGCATCGGCAAGGTGGCCGGCCCGCAGCCCATTCCCCCATCGCTCGACTACGATCTGTGGTCGGGACCTGCGCCCATCAAGCCGCTTCTGCGCGAGTTTCTCCATTACGATTGGCATTGGGACTGGCTCTACGGCAACGGCGACCTCGGCAACATGGGCATCCATTACATGGACGGCTGCCGCATGGCCGTAGGCCAGCCGACTCTGCCCCCCCGCGTGCTGAGCATCGGCGGGCGGTTCGGCTATGAAGACGACGGCGAGACGCCCAATACGCTGATCACGTTTTTGGACTATCGGCCGGCGCCGATCATTTTCGAGGTGCGCGGTCTGCCCAAGAACAAGGCGCTGCGCCTGACGCCATGGGAAAAGAACGCCCGGCAGACGATGGACTCTTACAAGGATGTCCAAATCGGCACGATCCTTCATTGCGAGAACGGCTGGATCGCTGGCAACAAGGCCTATGACAAGGACGGGAAACTGATCCGCGAGTTCCAGCCAACCAATCCCGGTTTGATGGAAAGCTTCGTCCAAGCAATGCGCAGTCGAAAAGTGGAAGACCTGACCAGCGACATCCTCGAAGGCCACCTCTCGGCGGCGCTGGTTCACATGGCCAACATTTCGTATCGCGTCGGGAAACCGGCCCCGGCGGAGGCGATTCGCGAGGCCGTCGGGAGCGAAAAAGACTTTGCCGAAACCTTCGACCGGTTCATGGCGCACCTTGACGCCAACGAGATTGACTTGAAAAAGACGCCGCCGGTTTTGGGTGCATGGCTGCGTTTCGATCCGGCGCAGGAGGTCTTCGTCGGCCCGCTCAGCGAGCAGGCCAACGCGCTGCGCACGCGGGACTATCGCAAGCCGTTTGTCGTGCCGGAAAAGGTGTAGACGGCGGGAGTGCTGCTTGCCTCTTACGCCCGAGCGGCTGCGCGCTATGTGGATGCCATCGTTCAGCCTGTGCATTAGGTTCATGATTTGGCCGGACAGAGGAGACAAATGGACCGCAAGGATTTATTAGGTGCATTGCCTTTGTCCATGTTGTCCACGTTGTCCATCATCTCTCAAACAAAGGAGAAAAGCAATGCGTATCAATGAAAAGAAACCCACGCGAAGGACGTTTATGGCTGCGGCCATTCAGGCCGCTGCCGGCGCGAACCTCATCGGCGCGCTCGACCCCGTCGAGTTACCCGCCGCCGACTCCCCGGCCCCAAAAACCGGCAAGCCCCGGTTTGGCTTCACCACCTATCAATGGGGCCGCGACTGGGACATCCCGACGTTGATCGCCAATTGCCAGAAAGCAAAAGTCTATGGCGTCGAGTTGCGCACCAGCTCCAAATATGCCCATGGCGTCGAGCTGGACCTCGGTGCCGCCCAGCGCGCCGAGGTCAAAAAGCGTTTCGCCGACAGTCCTGTCAAACTGGTCGGCATCGCATGCGGCGAAAAGTTCGACTCGCCCAAGCCGGACGAAGTCAAAAAGGCCATCGAGGCCGCCAAGGACTTTCTCAAACTCAGCGCCGACGTCGGCTCGACCGGCTTGCGCGTCTTTCCCAACGACTTCCACAAGGACATCCCGCGCGAAACCACCATTCAGCAAATCGCCGACGCTCTGAACGAGGTGGGCAAATACGCCGCGGACCTCGGCCAGCAGGTTCGCCTCGAATGCCACGGCTCGGCGGGCGATCTCGAAAGCATCCGCGCCATCATGGACCGGGTAAAAGTGCCCAGCGTGCGCGTCAAGCTGAACAGCAGCCCGCGCGATGCAGCCGGCAAGGGCTTCGAGCACAACTTCAACCTCGTCAAACCCTTCCTCGGCGACACCCTCCATATCCATGATCTGAACGATGAATCCTTCCCCAACCAGCTTCAGGTCGCGCTTCTGGTCAGGATGGGCTGGAACGGCTGGGCATTGCTCGAAGAGACCCGGCCGGTCGAAGACCGTGTGGCCGCGATCATCGCGCAGCGCGAACTGTGGGAGACGATGGTGGCCAAAGCGATGGAAGGCTAAGTCGGAAAATCACCCCGTCCATTCGGTCCATCTCGTGTATAAACCCAGGGAGGCTCGCATGAAAACCAACCGTTGGAAAGAAATTGCAGCAGCGGCCGCGGCTCTTACCGCTGTCGCTTTCGCATGGAACAGTCTCGCCGGCTCCGCAGGAACGGCGCGTTCTCCAGCCCAGCCGCAGAAGTCCCAGATCATCCGACAGCATGAAGCGCCCGTCAGCGAAGCGGACTGGGGGAAAATGTATCGCTACTTTGCCGGCGAGTCAGGCGAAACACGCAACGTGCTGGTGGCCGTGGCTGTGGTCCAGCCCGGCAAGGCCGTCCATCGCGCACATCGGCACGCCATGGAAGAGTATCTGATGCTGGTCGAGGGCGAGGGGACTTGGTCGCTCGACGGAAAAGAAACTCCCGCCACAGCCGGCGATATTCTTTACGCCGAGCCGTGGGTCTATCACGGCCTGACCAACACAGGCACGAAGCCGCTGACCTTTGCGGTCTTCCGCTACAATACCAAGGGGATGGATCTGGTGCCCAGACCCGACGACCGCCCCGATGAGTTATAAAGCCGCCTCAGGAATACCAGAGCTTCTTGGCATCCTCGAGGGTGATGGGTTGATAGTCGCCGGCATGGCCCGCCTGGCCGAAAGCGATCATCTTGCTCTTGATCAGCTCTTTCAAGGCCTCGCGCGCAGGTTTGAGGTAGTCGCGCGGGTCAAATTTTTCGGGCGACTCCCACAGGACCTTGCGAATAGCGCCGGTAAAGGCGATCCGGCCGTCGGTGTCCACGTTGATCTTGCGCACGCCGCGCTGAATACCGAACTGGATATCCTCCATCGGAATGCCCATCGTGCCTTTCATCGCCCCGCCATATTTGTTGACTATCTCAACCAGCTCGGGCGGCACCGACGATGACCCGTGCATGACGAGGGGGAGTTCGGGCACGCGTTTGTGGATTTCCTCGATGCGGTCGAGAGCCAAGGCCGGAGGCAGTGGATTGTGGTCTTTGTCATAGCGGAGCGTCTTGTATGCGCCGTGCGAGGTGCCGATGGCCACGGCCAGGGCGTCGCAGCCGGTTTTCTTGTAAAAGTCTTCCACCTGGTTGGGGTCGGTGAGGTGCTCGTCGCCGCGAAGGTTGGCGCCGTGGCCGTCTTCGATGCCGCCCAGCGCGCCTAATTCGGCTTCGACCGAGACGCCGAGAGAATGGGCATATTCGACAACCGACCGCGTGGTCGCGACATTGTAGTTATAAGAGGCAACTTCTTGGCCGTTTTCTGTGAGCGATGCGTCAATCATAACCGATGTAAATCCCAGAGCAATAGCCTCTTTGCATGTCTTGAGGTTGTTGCCGTGGTCCAAATGCATGACGATCGGAATTTCGGGGGCTTCCTCGACAGCGGCCATGATGAGGTTGCGCAGGTAAATCATCCTGGAATACTGGAGCGCACCGCGGCTGGCCTGGATAATCACCGGCGAGCGGGTCTCTTTGGCGGCCTCGACGATGGCCTGAATTTGTTCCATGTTATTGACGTTGAAAGCGCCTACGCCGTAGCCGCCTTTGGCGGCTTCCTCGAGCACTTGTCGCATTGGAACCAGTGGCATCGTGTGTTCCTCCTTTATCCAGCCGCACGGCCTTTCGCCCGCGCGATTGCTGAAGTCATTTTAAATCATTTTTCAGAAACCTCGGCCCCTATTTCTTAAATGCAAGCCGGCAAAGGAAACATGGAAATTTCCCGGGTGTTTGTCAAGCATAAGAAAGCAACAAAAAGCATTTTATGATAATGTAAAGAACCGCTTATGGCATGACGGATTTTTTCCGAAAGTCACGGCAATGTATTCCGCCCATCTACTAATCCACTTTTTGCAATTCCCTTTCCTTCGTTGACGTCTTTTCATCTGATTGGCGCGGTTGGCAACGGCCCGTCAGGCAAAAAAGTGCGTGCATAAAACCCATCGAATCTGAATATAAAAATTATACATAGATTTGCAGTGATGAATCTAAAAGTTATAAGTTATTGTAAAAAAATGGTATAACAGAAAACAGGCGAAAGATGAATGTTCGGCCGGATAACATGAATTGGCCAAATACGTATAAACTATTCATACTTTTTTTGGCTCAATTGAGCGATGGTTTCTAATGGTAGAAATCGGAGAAATCAATCATATAGATTTGATATAATAAATTTTAAATAGCGAAGCCGTTTCATGAAATCTGATTTTGTGAAATCTGGCACAAACTGTGCTCCTATACTTGGCAGAACTCAGGAGCCGAAAAAAGCAAGCCCTGATCATAAAACTACAACCGAAAAAGAGGGAACTCCCATGAAAGCCAATCCTAAAATCCTTGTGGTGGACGACCAGCCTGCCGTCTGCGAAAGTGTGGGAAAGATTCTCCGCAAACGCGGCGCTAACGTCGTCCAGGCCTTCGACGGCCAGGCGGCCATTGACCGGCTCGAACGCGATCAGTTCGACCTGGTGATCGCCGACCTGATGATGCCGCGCGTGTCGGGCATGGAACTTCTCCGCTATGTCCGCCAGAACCACCCGAAGGTGGAGGTGGTAATGATAACCGGGTTTGCCTCGATAGATTCGGCAGTCGAGGCGACGAAAGTCGGTGCCGCCGGCTATGTGGCCAAGCCGTTCACGCCCGAAGAGCTGACGTCGGTGACCGAGCAGGCGCTGGCGCGGATCGCCGAGACACCGGAGCCAAAAGCGCCGGCGGAAACCGAGCCCGCCGGAGCAATTGACGTGGACGAACCGTTTGATCGGAAAGAGGTTGTAGCAGCGACCTCGGAAGCTTTTGCGGATACCGTGGGGGCCAGCGACGTGCAGCGGGGGACGCCGGTTGCCGATCCGATGTGGTGCCCGAAAGGCGAGATGATCTGCAAAAAGTATTTCAAGAGCGGAGTGTGCAAGAAGGAGTGCCCGATTCGGGCGCGCGAGCGCAAGCAGGCCGCAAAGTCCGAAACGGTCTATATGAGCCGGTCGCAGGGAATCATAGACGTGGACATGCCGTTCAATTTCGAAGCGGTCGCCGCTGCGACCTCGCCGGCCTACGCCGCCGCCGTCAGCCGCTCCGACATCCCTATTCATGTGGCCGGCTACGAAGCCTACATGGAAGGGGCCGACATTCTGGTGATAGACGACGAGCCGGTGGTCTGCAACAGCCTGCGGCGGATTCTCAGCCGCCACGGCCACCATGTGGATCAGGCTCTCGTCCCCGACGAGGGTTTGGAAAAGATCGGCGCGAAGAAATACGACCTCGTCCTGCTGGATTTGCGGATGCCCGGACGCGACGGCATGGAAATGCTGAGCACGATCCGGCAGAAGTGGCCCCAGACCAAGGTGATCATCGTCACCGGCTATGCTTCCATTGAGTCGGCGGTCGAGGCCACGCGCCGAGGCGCCTCGCACTACATCGCCAAACCGTTCACGCCCGAGGAAGTGGCGCGGGCAACCAGCGAGGTGTTGCAGGAGCAGGCCGCCTGAGTGGTAAAATCAAATTCGCGGGGAAGGGTGAGACAGAAGGGACGGGCTCGAGGCGGGTTCGTCCCTTCATCTTTTTCCCAGAGAAATCGCAAGGGGATATGGGTCCATCCGCAGGCGGGGCCGCTTGAAATCCAAGTTAAAATGCCGGATTCCAACTATTCTGCTGCGGCATCCCCGCTGTCGCTCGGATTCCGGTGCCGCACAGCAATGGGCTGATAAAAGCGTCCGCGCGTAATATCCGGCACAACCCAAAAAAATGGAGCGGGAGACGGGATTTGAACCCGCGACGTCCTGCTTGGAAGGCAGGAGCTCTACCTCTGAGCTACTCCCGCTCGGCAATTGGTTTTCAACTTCAATGCCTTTACTATAGGCCTTGAGCCGCAGATTCCCGCAGGTTTAGAAGACTTCATTACTTCTCTTCTGGGAAAATTGCGGCTCATTCCCCTTGCGTTAAAAAATTGCCTTTCAGCAAAAGGGATTTTCGGCACACTCCAATTGCGCCGGCCTTGAGAGGATCCGCTGTTTGCCCGAAAGCGGCTCGCTGCTATCAGCGACGGGCGTGGCAAAGGCGCATAGAATTGCTACTTAACCGGTTGCTCGACCGGCGGCGCGGGCTGGGGAGGCGGATTGTACAGCCGGTAGTATTTCCATGCGCGCTGGCCTACGAAGATCAGAACAACCAAGAGAACCACGAGGATGAGGATGCGTTTTGCGTCCACTGTCCCACCTCTTCACGTTGATATGGTGAACCCGATCCGACATCGCAAAAGACATGGTCTGTATAGGGGCGCGGGCATAGCGTGTCAAATCTTTTTTTTGTTTTTTTGGACACTTCGTCGGACGGTTCGAGAGATTTGTCTGACGCACAAGAGGCCAGACTGTGAAAGCATGGTCAAAATCAGACCTCGCACTCGGTGCGAGGGCGAGTAAGCGTATCTCGGAATGCCGCGGCAAACATCCATGAGAGCGGGAATTGCTCATGCCGCGGCCCTTTCCAGGTCTTGACGCGCCGTTCTGGTTGCGGCTGAGTAGTTGCGAGTGAAACCGTCCGCGTCCACGAACCTTACTGCGATTTTGCGTGAACGGTTGGGTGTCAACCATTCGCCTTGCACATCCGTGGGCGAGTGCTAACAGTGGTGAAGAAGACGACAAACTGAGATTTGAACTGAATGTGGTTTCTACCCGAAAACAGGCGTTTGAGGATTTTGGCGTGGAGTGGCTTGAACAAATCGCCAGTCTGCGGATTTTCAGCGGCCAGCGGCTTTCGGTGTGGCTGTGGGTGGCAGCCGGCGCGCTTGCGCTGATTGTCGTGCTGTACTGGTATAGCGCGATGCGGTTGGTGGTGTCGGACCGCTGGCGGCAAATTCTGACCGCGTTGCGGATTGCCGCGCTGGTCTTTCTCATCGGCTATTTGGTCAATCCGGTTCTCAGCTATCGCCAGCGCAAGACCGTCAAGGGCGCAGTGGCCGTGGCGCTGGATACCTCGCAGAGCATGTCCATTGCGGATTCGGTCGGCGGCCTCGAGCGGCTCGACGCGGCGCGTCAGCTGCTCCTTCGGCCGCCGCAGGAGATCGTAAAACGGCTTCAAGAGAAGGGCGAGGTCGTCTTGTATGCTTTTGCGCAAACGGCCCAACCTGCGACGCTGGCGGAAATTCACCAAATGGATCGGGCCTCCGGGGAGGCAACCGACCTTGCGGCTGTCCTGGAACTGATCGGGCGCGATGCCGCACAACATCGCTTTGTCGCCGCCGTCCTCCTGACCGACGGGCGCTCGAACGCCCGCAGCGATCCGCTGGCGGCGCTGTCCGGCCTGCGGTTTCCGGTCCATGTCGTAGGCCTCGGCCAGATCGAGGATACGCGCGCGCGCCGGGCCGACATTGCGCTGCTGCGCGCCGACGCCAATCCGGTGGCCACCAAAGACATCGCGTCTGTCGTCCGCGTGCGCTTTCAGCAAACCGGTTTCAGCGGCGGGCTTTTCCCGATTCGCATGACCGAGGGCGGGGATGTGATCGCGTCAAAGACTGTCGCGGCCGGCGACGTAACGCGCCAGGAAGCAGAGCTGCGCTTTACGCCCCGCGCCATCGGCGTTCACACCTATGAGGTCGCCGTCCCTGTCCAGCCCGGCGAAGCGATTGCCGAAAACAACCGGTTGCGGTTCAGTGTGCTGGTCAACGAAACAACGTTCCGGGTGCTCTACATTGAAGGCGGGCTGCGGTGGGAATACAAATTTCTCAAGCGGCTGCTCGAACAGGACCCGACACTCGAGTCGCGCTGCATGGTGCGGACAGGCGCCGAGCATTTCCTGACGACCGGCCGCGGCGCGGTGACGCTGCAAGAAGGTTTTCCGGCCAACTTGGATGAGCTGGCCAAATTCCGCGTCGCCATTCTGGGCGATTTGCCGCGAAAGTTTTGGACCGATGCCCAGCTGGCCATGCTCGAACGATTCGTCAGCGAGCGCGAAGGCGGCATTCTCCTGCTCGGCGGCTTTGAGACATTCTGCTCGGGCGCATACGCAAACTCGCCGCTTGCGAAGCTGTCGCCTGCCGACCTGGTCAAGTCGGTCGCCGAGCCGCCGGCACCGGGGAAAAAGATCGCCCTGACTGCGCTAGGCCGCCGCAGCGAAATCCTCACCGGTCTCGAACGCGCCGTCGTGCAAATGGACCTCGGCCGCCATTACCCCCTCGGCAACGTCAAAGCCGGAGCGGAGGTGTTGCTCGAAACGTCCGACCGCCGGCCGCTGCTTGTCGCCCACCGCTACGGCAAGGGTCGCGTGGCGGCGCTGGCCACCGACGGTCTGTGGCAGGGGGCGTTCGGTCCGCGCCGTCCGGGAGAAAGCACGCCCGCCGAGCAGTTGTGGCGGCAACTGATTCAATGGCTCGGCGGCGTCCAGCCGGGCGAAAAGGAAGAAAAAGGAAAGGTGCTTGTGGCCAATACCGACCGGACCTACTACGAGCCGGGGCGGGCGATGGTTGTTGCGGCACGGGTCAACCGAAAGGCGCTGCCGGGTGGTAAGGCATCGGTCGAGGCACGGTTCACGCTCGACCGCAGAGAGGTCGGCCGCGTGCCGTTGCAAAGCGATGCGCGAGAGATCGAGCACGTCGGCTCGTTCGATCCGCCGCGCGAAGGGCAATATGAGATTCAGGTTTCACTGCGTTCGGGGAACAAAGACATCGAGCAGGTGACCCTGTGCGCCACAGTCGGCCATCCCTATCGCGAACTGGAGGAGACCACGCTGAACGAGCCGCTTCTCCGCGCGATCGCCGCGCAAACCAACGGCCGGTATTTCAGTGTGGCCGAGGCCGGCAGTTTGGTCGAACAGATCGAGCGCGAAAAGACAGTGCGCGAGAGCCGCATCGAGCGCGAGTGGGCGGCCTCGCCCGCGGTTTTTGCTCTCTTTATCCTCCTGCTTTCAACCGAGTGGTATCTTCGACGGAGAAAAAGCCTGATTTGAGTTTGTCCCTTCCACCCACTGTGTCCAGTTCGTTGACCTGCTTACTGATCGCAAGAAACGCCGCAATCAGTCCCGCCGCTACAACCAGCGTCAGATAAAGCCCCAGCCGAAAAGAAAACGGATGATACACCAGAAGGATTTGGTTTGTCCGCGGCGGGACCATGACCGCGCGAAGGGCATGATTGGCGGGAAACATGCGCAGCCTCTGCGCGGAATGAGTAAGATCCGCCACTACAAGTCCCGCCCAGCCCCGTGCATACAGGTCAGCCAGCACGAGCAGACCGCCGCTGGTCAAAGCGCCGGCGTCGAGAAGGATTCGGTCGGGCTTGTAATCCAGCACGCGCACCGGGGCCGAGGTCGCGGCCCCAGGATTCACCCATCGGGTGCCGGACACCGCCCGCGGCGCAAATACCTCAAAGGCAACCCCCGCCTGCTCCAAATCTGGAAGCGCAACTATCGTGCAGCGGGCAGGATCAAAGTCGGGCTGGGCCATGGCATCCAGTGCGGCACCGCTGTTTTCGGCAAAAACAACTTCCCGCGGACACCGCAGGTAAGGCGGGAGCGGCTCGCGCAGCCATAGAACTTGCCGCCCTTCGGCGTCTGCCTTGCGATACTCCGGCCCCGGATCGGCACCTTCGGGTGCGAGGATAAACTGCTCGCCGACCAGGCGGCCCAGTTGCGGGTGGTCCTGCGAATAGAGATTCAGCAAATCCACATAGCGCTGCAGGTGCACGGGGTGATACCCGTGGAGACTTCCAATGCCGCGCGTCATCATGCGGTTTGAAAACTCGTTGCCGGTTTCAATGCCGCGGACGGGTGGCGGCAGGGCTTGAAGTATGGGGTCCGCCCAATGTGTGAGCAGAGCGCGATAAAACGGCCTCGCTTCCACAGCAAAGATATATCGCCTTGCGTGAAGCCGACTATCGAAGAATGCAACGGCAAACACAGCGCCCAATGCGGCAACGCGAAGCAAACTGCGTCTGCGCTGGAATGAACTTGCTGCCGCAACAAACGCCAACGCTGCGCAGCTTATCAGCGCAAACAGAACCGAACGTTGCAGACTGTTGAAGATCGAAATAGCGTTCGAGCGGGCCGGCAGCTTTGGGACGAACGGCAAGCTGCCAACCAGTCCTGCGGCCAGAGCAGCCAATGCCGCCATTGCCGTCAGGAGCAGGATCAGATAGAGCCGCCGGGATGCGCCGTTTTCTTTCGCGCGGTGCGCAAAGGTCTCCAACCCCTGCGCCGCAAGCAGCGCGGCCGGCCATGCAATAAACACCATGATCGTGGCAGGAGAACGAAAGCGATTCAGGCCGGGCAACCATTGCCATGCCCAGCGGAAAACAGGTGTGTGGTGTCCGGCAGCCAGTACGCCCGAAGCCGCAATGACCAGCAGCCAGAACCAGCGGTCGCGGCGGCGTCCAGCAGCCAAAGCATAAACCGTAAGGATCACCGGCAACAGTCCCATGTAGTCGCTGACGATGCGTTCGGTGCCCCAGCGGCCCCAATAGGGGACAGGCGCGTGTTGCGGCCCCCGCGCATTGTCGCCGAGAAACGAGGGAAGTATGTATTCGGCGAATTCCAGCGGCGGATAGGACGTTTCGGCGGCTTCCTCGAACGCCACGCCGGCGCCGCGATTGGTCGCAGGGGTGATCTCGATAGCCGGTAGAATCTGGGCTGCAGAAAGCCCTCCCCCAACCAGCAATGCCAGACCCAATCCAACAAGAGGACGCAGCACGCCGGCGCGGAACCTGACCGCCGGCGAACGCAATTCATCTCCCGTACCATGTCCCGCCCTTTCTCCATCGCATCCAACGGTAGCCGACCAGACCACCCACAGAGCCAGAAATCCAACGGTGTAGTAAGCAATCTGGACGTGCGAGGCGAGCAATTGCATGGCAATTGCCAGACCGCAAACGAGCCAGTAGCGCCGGCGCCCTGTGCGCATCGCCGCCGCCGCACCTGCAAACACCAAAGGCATCCAGGCAATCGCGGCAACTTTTTGAAGATGGCCGGCGTGGGCCAGTGTGACCAGGTGGCCGCTGACCAGAAACACAGCGCCGGCAAAACAGGCAGTCCATCGCCCAAGTCCCATCCATCGGGCCGCCCAATAGGTCCACAGTCCCGCCAGCCAGATGTTCAGAATATATTGATAGTTAAAAGCAGCGGCAAATGGTACGGCGGCAAAAAGCCATCCGAGGGGATAAAAAGGGCAAAATGCAAACGTCGCCAGTGCCGGCAAGCCGCAAAACAGATAGGGATTCCACAGCCCGACCGCTCCGTGCTTCGTGATCTGCGACCAGCTGTAAAGCAACATGCCGAAGTCATGGGCAATCGTATCTGTGCCAAAGAGGAAATAGCCCGGGCGAAGCGCGGGATAGAATACGACATGGGCAAGAACAAGAAACCCCCCCGCAACGAGCCAGTTGGAGCGATCCCAGCGCGGTGTTGGAGAAGAGTCGGCCATTCACGAAAGCCCTGACGCCAAGGGGATGCCTGATTGTTCGCAACGAAGGCCCTGTTTGCTCAAAGTTCCGATTCGGCCAGCCGGATCAGATGGCGTGCCAGTCGAAAGTTGCGCAATACCGCGGGGGCCGCTGGACCGAGGTCCATTTTCCCGTCCAAAATCCGCTCTTCCAGGCCCAGCAGGTTTTCGAATAGAGTGTTGCACTGTTGAGCGGGCCATTGATCGCCAAGCGGCGCGACAACGCGCAAAACATCCTGCAAGAAAA
>JADFCW010000128.1 GCA_017161705.1 Candidatus Sumerlaeota bacterium
GCGCAGGGTGCGGGCTTCGATGAGGCCGCGCGCACGGGCCGGTTTCAACTCGCGCCGAACAGTCCCGGCACTGGCGCCAGCCAGATCATTCCCAATTTCAGCGAGGGCTTTATCGGCTCGGCGCCCGACATGGGTGCTCACCAGCGCGGCGCTCCGCCGATGCGCTTTGGCCTGGCCGCTGCGGGCGGCGAGGGAAAATAGTAGTGGGCGTTATCTGGCCGCAATGCGGGGCAGGAACAAGTGGGGGGCCTGGTGTTTGCTTTTTGCTGTTCGTTGAATTCATCCCTGCAATGTTCACTTCTTTTCTTTCAACATATTGCGCAAGTAATAGTGCTCGTTTCCGTCGCTCCAGGGCTTCGAGCAAATGTCAATATCGCCGTCGCCGTCCACGTCGGCGGCGACCGCTTCATGGCACGTCTGTTTTAGTAGGACATGCTCGCGCCAGCGGTCGGCAGTGGGACGGCCTTTCGGCCCGGCCAGGTTTTCCCAGATGTAGCACTTCTGCTCGCCCTTGGCCGAAAGCGGCCCGCCGCCTGAGAAAACGTCCAGGTCGCCGTCGTTGTCGAAATCGGCGACGGCCAGCGAATGGAAATCCTGCTTATCGCCCTTGTCCTTGATCAGGTACATCGTCCAGTTGCCCTTGCCGTCGTTTTCGAACCACGCCACGCGCCCGTCGGGGTGATCGGCCTCGGCCTGAATAAAATCGTTATCGCCGTCGCCGTCGAGATCGAGAACCCAGGTCTTCAGCGCAATGCCGTACTTTTGCACCTCGCCGAAGTTGATGTTCTTGTGCGGAATCCACTTCAGCCCCTTGCCGTCCGCGTTCTCATACCAGGCCTGTCCGGTGACCACATCCGCATCCCCGTCGCCATCGAGGTCGCCCACTGGACGGGGGGAGGTTGCACCGTGGATCTTGTGCGCCGACGCCAGAGCGATCGTATGGGATGTCCACCGCTGCGTCGGATCGGCCGGGATCTCATACCAGAACAAACCGCTGCGGTCGCTGTTGGCCAGGGCATCCATCTTGCCGTCGCCGTTGATATCGGCGAACACGGTGTCGTGCGAGAATGCGGCGCCGACGTCATATTCGGCAAACGGCTTGTTGCGCGGATCGCCGGAATTGATCAGGAGTTTGCTGCCGGAAAGAATGTCGAGCCAGCCGTCGCCGTCGAGGTCGCGCACAGCGGCCCCCACGTCGGTGTTCCCCTTGCCGACCGTGTGGCGGATCCACTTGTCCGGCGCCTGATATTCCCACCACCAGATGTCCGCACCGGCACTGCGCGACTGGCCGCACACCCAATCCAGATCGCCGTCGCGGTCTATGTCGGCCAATGCCGTTTGGCCCAGCTGCCTGCCGATGCGGTCAATGACATAATACTCGAAGACAGGAAAGGCGGTTGCCTTTTTCGGCCCTGCCGCTTTAGGTTTGGCGCAAAGAGCCGCCATCGGCATTGCGATGAACACAAGCAGCGAAAGGGTTCGCATGGCAACGTGCCTCCCTTTTTGATGAAACCATGCGGCCCGCCGAAAATGGGTAGACCGTATGGCAAACCGACGCTTGACCTGCCTACTTCATCCCAGCTTCGTTTCGCCCGGAATAGGCACAGGATAGATGCCTTTTTCATTGGGCTTGACGGGCGGCTCGGTGTTGAAGTCGGCTACCGCCGGCTCGTATGCCCAATTGGACTTCTCGACGTCGGCCCACAGCAAACGCTTGCCCGTATAGGCGGCCATCTGTCCGAGAATCGCAGCCAGTGTGCTGCGGACCATATAGAGGCCGTTGTTGAAAATCTTGCCGGCGCGAATCTGCGCGAACAAGTGGTTCTGCTCCATCTGGTGCCCGCCCGGCTCGCCTTTTTTCCTTTCATACTCCCACTTCGTCGCCCCCTCAATATAGTTCTGGCCGATCATGAATGCTCGGCCCTTTGTCCCGAACACTTTCACGGAGTATTCATTGAAGCAGTTGTATTGTGTGCGGACAAAACCGTACAGCCGCACCCCATTTTTATATTCGTAAAGCACCGCCGTATGATCGAACACATCGCCGAATTTCTTGTCGTTCAACTGCGCGCGGCCGCCCATGGCATGGGCCATCACCGGCGGTTCCTCGCCCATCAGGCGCTGGCAAATGTCTATCGGATGGATGAGCGACTGCACCACGTCGTCGCCCGAAAGCCAGCGGAAGTGATACCAGTTGCGGAACTGGAACTGGATTTCGCTCCATTCAGGCCGGGGCTCTCGGATCACATAGGGTGCCCGCAGAAAATTTACCTCCATCGCCACGATGTCGCCGATGGCGCCGTCGAGAATGCGATTGCCGCATTCGACCACGCCTGGCTCGTGGCGCATCTGAAGGCCCGACGCCACGATGAGGTTCTTCGCCCTGGCTTCTTCGCAATAGCCTGCCAGCGCGCGAACACCGGGCGGATCGATCGCGTGCGGCTTTTCCACGAACACGTGCTTGCCCGCGTCCACGCAAGCCTTGACATAGGCCGGATGGAAGCGCGATGCGCAAGCGATCAGGATGACCTGGGCGTCGCTGGCAATTACGTTCTTATATGCGTCGAATCCCGCAAAACAATGCGCATCGTCCACAGCGGTCTGATCCGGAGCGGCTTTTTGGATTTGGGCGCGCGCCGATTGAACATGATCCTCAAAAATGTCGCCGAGCGCGACAATCCGCACCCCCTTGTCGGCTGCTGCCGCATTGATCGCAGCGCCGGTGCCCCGGCCGCCGCAGCCGATCACGCCGACCTTGATCACATCGCTGCCGGCAGCGTAGGCGCTCTGCTCGAGGGTCAGTTTTCCCGCCGCTCCCGCCGCTGCAACCCCTCCAAGGGCCTTTCCCGACTTCTTCAAAAACTCCCTCCGCGAAGTATGCGGTTGGCTGTTCCTGGTTGCCCGTTTTGGCATGATGTTTCTCCTCCGCAAAGATTTTTGTTCTCGCTTGCTTGCCGTGATACTCAAAATGGATTCCCGCGGGCGCTGTCAATAAAACTTTTCCTCAAAGCACCCATATCCAAACTCCGTATTTCAAATTGACATTGGTCTTGC
>JADFCW010000129.1 GCA_017161705.1 Candidatus Sumerlaeota bacterium
TTGCCCGTCCGGCATCGTTTTTATTGGTTGGCGCTTACAGGTCCGGCTGGGCCTTGAAAAGAGCGCAGGATCGACACCAACCAACAAGAATGCGGCATTCAATCGCCCGTTGGGCGCGAAAGGGAAAGCAAATGGGAATCGGTCAACGGGTGAAACGGCGCGTGATTTCCACAACAACGCGGCGCCTGCTCGACCTTGCCACCCGCGCATCGGATAAAAACCTGCTCCGCCTGACCGTCGCTTTCCAGCGCCTCCTGCCAAAAATCCCTTTTTATCAAAATGGACTGGCCGCCATCCGCCAGATGTTCGAGGAGGGTCATCAGGGCATCGGCGCCGTCCGGCGCATCCTGACCGAGCCCTCGCGCAAAACCGTCGCTTGTTTAGTGGACAACATGATCCTCGGCAGTTTCGTCGAGGGCTATCGCCGGCGCTACCGCTTTTGGGAACAGCACGGGATTGCGCCGCCGGCCGCCGTTCTTTTCTCGCCCACCATGCGCTGCAACCTCGCGTGCGAAGGCTGTTATGCCGCCCGCTACTCGCGCGACGTCGAAATGGACCGCGCGACCGTAGACCGCATCATTGCCGAGTCGCAGGAAATCGGGATCAATGTGTTCACCGTTCTGGGCGGTGAGCCGTTCCTCTGGCCCCACCTGCCGGAAGTTTTCGAGGACCACCCCGGGGCGGCGTTTCAGGTGTTCACCAACGGCTCGCTCCTCGATGAGGCGATGATCAAACGCCTCGCGCGCGCCGGCAACGTCCTGGTCTGCCTGGGACTGGAAGGCCGCCGCCGGTCCACGGAGCGCCGGCGCGGACGCGGCAGCTTCGACCGCGCTCTGGCCTTGATGGACCTGATGCGGCGCGAGCGGATGCTCATCGCCTACTCGATCACCGTGACGCGGCAGAATGTGGACGAGGTAACCGATCCCGAGTTTGTCCGTCTGATGCTGGAACAGGGCGCGCATTTGGGTTGGTATTTTCACTATCAGCCGACGGGGCATTGTCCGCAAATGGAGTCGCTGCCAACGCCGGAGCAGCGCGCCCGCATGCGTCAGCGGCTGCGCAAAGCGCGCCGCGAACTGCCCATTCTGATTGTGGATTTCCTCAACGACGGCGCTTTGACCGAAGGCTGCATGAGCGCCGGCCGACGCTACATCCACATTAACCATCGCGGCGACGTCGAGCCGTGTATCTTCGTGCATTTCGCCACGGACAATATTCACAAGAAATCACTGGCGGAGTGTCTCTGCTCGGATTTCTTCCGCGAGCTCCGCCGCCACCAGCCTTTCAATCCCAACCACCTGCGGCCCTGCATGATTCTGGACAATCCCCAGTTCCTGCGCCGCGCCGTCGCCCAGTGTAAGGCCCAGCCAACTCATCCCGACGCCGACGCGGTGCTGACCCGGCTTGCGCCCGAGATTGACGACTACGCCCAGCGTTACGCCGCCTTGACTGCCGCCGGAGATTCCTGAGCGCGCCAGCCCGCAGGGATCATTATCGGTGAGGAAAAATTTGGCCAGCTCGTAGTCCAAACTTCAGTTTGCCGTTTGTAGTCCAAACTTTAGTTTGCCGTTTGTAGTTCACGCTTCAGCGTGCCGTTTGTAGTCCAAACTTTAGTTTGCCGTTTGTAGTTCACGCTTCAGCGTGCCGTTTGTAGTCCAAACTTTAGTTTGCCGCATGTTAGCCCGCTTTAGCGGGGTTTTGGCTCACTGTGAATAGGAAAAAACTACCCCGCTGAAGCGGAGGAAATACAGCCGACAAAAGTCTGAACTCCGAGCTGTTTCCCTCGTGGCGAAGCTGATCAAAATGGGAACGACTTGTGTGGAAAGGACCGTCCTTCACTCGGACGCGGCGACACTGTTGCCGAAGTCGGCGTAACGGCCCGACGTCTCGACACAATCCACGATGCCCATAATCAATTCGCGGATCGGCGCCTTGGGAATACCAAAGACAGTCGAGGCGAGACCGGGCGCCGCGCCAACCAGCACAAGGTCGCCCACGCCCGCGCCGACATAGTCTATGGCCATCGTAGAAGCCCCGACCGGCTTTTGGTCCAACCCCAAACGCTGGACAATGAGCATCTTTCGGGTCTCGAACGCGGGATACTTGTCGGTGGAAACCAGATTGCCGATTACGCGTGCCAGATACATGGGAACCTCACACCGGTGAATGATGAAGGATGAACGATGAATGCTGAAAAAGCGCGGGGGACGGCAAGGGCTCAAAAAAAGGCATGGCCGCGCGCTTCCGCTGCCTGCGATTCTTTTCTCCGGTTTTCTTCAATTCCTCATGCCTCGTTTTTCTTCCCTCGTTCATCATTTACTTCTATCTTTAATCCATCATAGGCCAGGGCGAATCCGGGGGGCAAGGTTTTATTTGTCGCCTCGTGTTCGAGATCGTGCGTCATGTGGGTGAACCAGGTCTGTTCGGCGCCGATCTCGCGGCCGAGGGCGATTGCTTCGTCGAGCGATAAGTGAGTGGGATGCGGCTCGCGCCGCAGCGCGTTGAGCACGAGGAACCGCACGCCTTTCAGTTTCGCTTTCGACGCGTCGGGCATCCGGCTGCAGTCGGTCACATAGGCGAAGTCGTTGAAGCGGAACGCAAGAATCTCCCAGATGCCGTGCATAACCGTCAACGGCGTGATCCGGACATCGTCCAGTTGGACGGGCTCCTCGATAATGCGCAAGTCCAGCGCCGGGACGCCGGTTCCCTCCTGCGGCGGACGGAACGCATAGTCGAACCGTGTCTCGATAAACTCCTTTACAGTCCGGCTGGAGTAAATCATGACCGGACGGCGGGCGTACCATCCAAAGACCCGCAGATCGTCCAGACCGGCGATATGATCCGAGTGTTCGTGGGTGATCAGGACGGCGTCGAGAGTGCGGATGTTTTCCCGCAGCGCCTGAGCGCGAAAATCCGGGCCGACATCCACGAGCAGGCGCTGGTGCGCCGTCTCGACGAGGATGCTCGCGCGCAGGCGGTGATTGCGGGGGTCGGGCGACTTGCACACCGAGCAATCGCAGCCGATGACGGGAGTGCCCAGCGAAGTTCCGGAGCCGAGGATGGTGATGCGCATAGAACAGCCCTGTGGATAGAGAGAAGGGACGGGTTGCCGCCCGTCCCGTTGTTTTCAGACGGATTAAGTTCAACGAGAAATCATGCGATTGTCAAGAACAGGCTTTCCAATCTTGCCTGGAGCTTCCATTTTTCTTAGACCATCTTGCAGCAACAGGCAAAGCGGGAACTTTTTTCGAGACGTTGCACTCTAACCGATTGTGGCGGGTGCCGTGGCCGGCCGCTCCGGACTTGGCGCAGTGAACCAAAGCATGAACGTGATGTCACAGATGACCCCATCAAATCTCAGCTGCTGGAATACGTTCTTGGACGAACAGACGAACCGCGCGGCAATTTCGAATGTCCGGCAGATCAGCGGCATGGCGTTTTATCAGCGCGACAACCGATGGGTGGACAGCCGCCTGGTGAATGAGGGAAAAACGGTGGAACCGGCGAAGGCGGTGGAATTCGGTTCGGCAGAAATCCACCGCCCCGCCGAACGTCTTGCTGCAGAGGGGCGGCAGGGCGGTATCGCGCCACGCAGCGATAGTTTGTTGCAGGTCAACGGCGAGCCGGTGTGGATCAAAAGGCCGCGCGAGTAGAAAAGCCAAAGGAGCGAACAAGCCATGAGCAAACCCTGTTTGATTTCCCAGACAACATCTGCCGCTGGCCGGCGGAGATTTCGACGGCAGTTGGCCTTTTGCGCCGCAGTAGCGTTTGCAGCGTTGGGCCTGGCGGTTGGTTTTTCCAAGGCGGTCGAGGATACTTCCGACAAGGCGCTGTCGCCGGAGGCGCGTGCGCTGAAAAAGGCCGACGCCCTTTTGCAAAAACAGCACTGGGCCGAAGCCCGCGCCGTCTTTGATGAAGTGCGCGACACGGCCGACGACTGGCGGCTGCCCCATGTGCGGCTGGCCGTCGAAGGCGCCGTCGCTTGTTCGATGCACCTTGCCCAATGGGACGACGCGCTGGCGCGCGCCGAGCAGTACACCTCGAAAACGAAAGGCTCGTTCGAGGAAGCGGTCGGGCATCGTTTTCTCGCCGGCCTTTACCTACAGGTTCCACATGAGGGAACGAAACGCGGCAGCGAGTATTTGCGCGGGCAATACACGCAGGGCGTGCGCGTGTCGTCGTGGCGCAAAGACCGCCGCATGGCCATCGCACACTACGAGCGGGCGCGGGAAATCCTTGCCGAATTAGCAAAAACACTCGGGTCGAAAGACAATCCCGACACGCCCGAGCGCCGCGCGCTGATTGCTGCCGAGCGGATCGGCGTCAACTTCGATCTGGCCGCCGCCATCGCACGGCGCGACGCCTACGGCGGCTACGGCCCCTATGGATGGCTCGGCTGGTGGTGGGGAGGCGCGTTTGAAGCGGAAGAGGAATCGGAAGCGGTCGAGGAGGCCGACTACGAGGAGCCGCGCTGGGCGCGCTGGCGGGCTTACGATCAGACGCCGCCGACGGGCATCCCGCTGGGGCCGGACGGCAAACCACGATTCATCGAGCTGCCAAAGGAGTATTCCTCGTCGCTGGGCGACGGGCCGAAGATTCGCTATTTGCTCGATGAAATTCAGCGTCTCGACGAGTCGCCGAAAAAAGACGAGGCGGCCCGGGCGCTCTATCGCTGGGCCATGATCGCCCGATCCCTCTATGGGCCGGAAACGGCGCAGTATTATCCATTGGACTTGCCGGATGGGTCGGATGGGTCGGACAAGTCCGACCGCCCATCCAGGAAGATCTGGGACCTCGACGACGACGAGGCGCTCACCCTCGTCGGCGGACGCTTGCGCGTGGTCGTTCTTCCCGGCGCCGAATCGCCCATCTCGCTCCTGCGGCTGCTGGAGGAAAAGTATCCCGAAAGCAGCCTCCGGCCCGAAGCCCACTACGCCCGCGCGCTCTACTATCAGACACGCCAGCAGTTCCCTCAGGCCCTCGCCGAATACCGCGATCTGATTCAGCGGTATCCGGATCATCCGCGCGCCCAAGCGGCAACAACCCAGATCGAGTTGATCGAGCGGCCCGAAGTGCTGCTCTCCCAGGGCGCTGTCTATCTTCCCGAAACCAAGCCCAGGCTCGCGTTTACCTATCGCAACACGGACAAAATCCAATTTAAAGCCTATGCGTTCGATCTGGCGAAATATGTTTTGGACCGCATGGACGACAAGAGCGAGAATTACTGGAACTACCGCGACCTGAACTGGGGGCTGTTCCATCGCCAGCTGAAAAACGAGAAGGAGCCGTGGCGGAAATACCTGCGCGATGAAGTTGCGGCGTGGACCGAGAGCGTAAAAGAAGAGGGCAATCGCGTCGCCGAAGCGGCTACCCTCGCGCCGCTGGAAACACCCGGCGCCTTTATTATCGAGGCAGGGCCGGCCGGTGCCGCAAGCAAAACGCGCTGCCTCATCCTCGTTACCGACATTGCCATTGTTCAGAAAAACCTCGTCAAGAAAGGCCTGATCTACATTGCCGATGCGCGCACCGGTCAGCCTCTCGCCGACAAAGCTGTGCGCGTCTATGAGCACTGGCAGGTCTATGATCAGAAGAAGCGTCGGCCCGACCTCTATGTCGAGGTCTCTGTTCTCGCCACCAACCAGGACGGCGTCATTGAATATACGCGCAAGCACCCCAATCAAGGCTCGCTGGTGGATGCCGTCGTTCTTGGTGACGACAACCGGATGGCATTTTCATTCTTCCAGAACTGGTATGAGCACGACCGCGGCCGCGAGGGCATCGAAGAGGGCGAGCGGTATTATGTGATCACCGACCGTCCGGTCTATCGGCCCAACGACGTGGTGAAATTCCGCGTCTGGTCGCGCCGCTTGCAAAACCGCGCCTACGTGCCCGTGGCCAATCCCAACGAATCGCTTTCGATTGCGATCTACGATGCGAAAAACAACGAGGCGAAGTCGTTTTCCTCGCGTGTGGATGCTTTTGGCTGCGTTTCGGGCGAGTTTGAACTCGGCGACGAACCGCCGCTGGGTCTCTATCACATCCGCGTCAACGGCCGCCTGCCCGACGTGCGTCGAAATGCCGGGGCCCTGTTCCGCGTCGAGGAATACAAGAAGCCGGAGTTCGAGGTCGAGGTGAAGCCGGCCAGAACGCAGGCGCGGTTGGGCGAGAAGGTCCAAGCACAAATTACCGCGCGCTATTACTTCGGCGCGCCGGTGGCGCGCGGCCACGTCGCGTATAAGGTCTTCCGCGAAAACTACCGCCATGTCTATTGGGGGCCGGGCGAATATGACTGGCTCTACGGCAAGGGCTATGGGCGCTACTACTACGCGTATCCGTGGCTGCCGTGGTGGGGCCGCTGGGGCTGTTTTGTCTTGTGCGACATCCGGCCGGCCTATTCCTGGGTCAATCCTGTCCAGTTCCCGTGGGGCGGCTACTATGGCGACGAGGCCGAGCGCTGGCAGCGCCACGCGGAAAGCGGCACGCGCACGGCACTGCGCGAACTGGTGGCGCAGGGGGAAGGAGAACTCAAAGAGGACGGAACGTATGAGGTCGAGTTCGACACCGCGCGCACCAAGCTGGAACTCGGCGACCGCGATCATCGCTACACGATCGAGGCCGAGGTACGCGACGAGAGCCGACGCACGATCGAGGGCAAGGGCAGTATCATCGTAACGCGCCGGGAATTCTATGCGTTTGTCGAGGCCGACGCCGGTTGGTATCAGCCCAGGAACGAGGCGTTCATCGAGGTGCGCACCTTGACGCCCGACAATGTGCCCGTATCGTGCAAAGGCGAAGTGATCATTGCGCGCATTCGATACAGCGACGCGGATCGAAACGAGGTGCAAGAGGAAATCGTCAGGCGTTGGGAGGCCGAAACCGATGCACAAGGCCGGCTGTCGTTCCGCTATGCGATTCCAGGCGAAGGGCAATATCGCGTCACATTCAAAACACAGGATTCCTGGAAAGAAGAAGTGCAAGGGAACGCCGTGTTCTGGGTATGCGGGCCGAAATTCGACGGCCGCATTTACCGCTTCAACGACCTCGAGATCATCGCCGACAAGCGCACCTATAAGGTCGGCGAGACGGCGCATCTGCTGATCAACGTCGCCGAGAACAACTCGCGCCTTCTCTTCAGCGACAACGTCAGCCGCGGCGTTTTGCTCGATTATCGCTTCCTGGATATTCCGTCGCGCTCGATCGTTGTAGACATTCCGATCCTCGAAAAGCACGTCCCCAATTTCTACGTCGAGGCGACGCTTGTCCGCAATGGCCGCGTCCACATGGAGTCGCGCGAACTGTTCGTCCCGCCCGTCAAGGGCATGCTCGAGGTCAAGGTCGAGACCGACCGAGCGACCTACAAACCCGGCGACACGGGAAAGGTGAAAGTGACGCTGACCGATGCCTCCGGGGAACCGGCGAGCGGGCAGGTCACGCTGACGGCCTACGATGAAGCGGTTACTTATATTCAAAATGAATTCGGTCCGAATCCGCGTGTCTTCTTCTACGGACAGAAGCGCTATCACACGCCGCAGAAAACGTCGTCGCTCGATCATCGGTTTGGCGTGTGGGGATCGCTTCAGCGCGCCGAACATTTCACCCATCCGGGCGGCGAGCCGGAAGGCTGGCGCGGGTTTTGGAACATCGCCGCCGACGGCCTGTCGCTTTCGGGCGGCCTCGAGGGCGAAGACAAGAAGGACCGAGATTCCTTCTACTTCGATCGCCTGAGCGGCGTCGCGGGCGAGAGAAGTGCCCGGCGGTTGGTCACTCGCGGTGCTGCGCGCGAAATGATCGCCGCAGACGGGGCCCTGCCTATGAGTGCCGAGCCGGCAGCCGCCGCGCCGATGGCCGCGCGCGCACGCGGCGAAATTGCAGACGCATCCGCCTTTGGCGGCGGCATGGCCAAGGGTTTTGAAGCGCAGCCGCCCGGCCCCGGCGGCATGGTCGAACCGGAAATCCGTACCCACTTCGCCGACACGGCGCTGTGGATTCCTGCTCTGCGTGTGGGCGACAACGGCACGACGGAAACCGAGATCGTCTTCCCGCAATCGCTGACGACGTGGCGCATTCGCGCGTATGGTCTGACCCACGCGACGCAAGTTGGCGACGCCACGGCCAACGTCACGACGACCAAGAACTTGCTCGTGCGCCTGCAAGCCCCGCGCTTCTTTGTCGAACGCGACGAGGTTGTGCTTTCGGCCAACGTTCACAATTACTTGAAGGCCGACAAGAAGGTCTCCGCCGAACTGATCATCCCCGCCGACCTGCTGGAGTTCATGAGCGACGCGCCCGCCGGCGTCGTCAAAGACAAGGATGGCAACGCGCATTTCGCCGCGGCCGCGACAGTCGCAGCCAATGGCGAGCACCGCTTCGACTGGCCGGTCAAGGTCAAAAAGCAAGGCCTCGCGCGCATCACCGTCAAGGCGCTGACTGACGAGGAAAGCGATGCGATGCGCATGGCCTTCCCTGTCTTCGTTCATGGGATCAACAAAACGGTTGCCCAGAGCGGCTCGTTCCGTGTTGCAGAGGACGGCGACCGTGTGCTGACCGTCGAGTTGCCCGCCGACGTTGATCCTGAACAGACACAGCTCGAAATCATGCTCTCGCCCTCGCTTGCCGGCGTGATGATTGACGCTCTTCCCTACCTTGTCGGCTACCCCTACGGCTGCGTCGAGCAAACCATGAGCCGCTTCTATCCGACCGTGCTCGTCGCGGACATTCTCAAGCGCACGGGCACGAATCTCGAAGCGATCGGTACACAGCGCAAGCAGATGACCGCCGGCGATCTGGCGAACCGCTTCGGCCGCTGGCGCGATCCCGTCTTCGACACCGACGAGATGAACCAGATGGTGCGCGCCGGTCTCGAACGCATCTATGCCTTCCAGCAAAACGACGGCGGCTGGGGCTGGTGGCGCGAAGACGAATCGTCGCCGTTCCAAACCGCGTATGTGCTGCAGGGGCTGAACGCTGCAATTAAAGCGGGAATCAAAGTGGATCGCGGTGTCTATGACCGCGGCCTCGACTTCCTCCAGCAGGCCATCCGCGCCGAACTCGCCAAACCCAAACACAAGCAGCATCTCGGCGGCCTCGAATGTCAGGCTTACATGGCCTACATTCTCTCGCTCGAAAACCGCCTCCGCCAAAAAGACCAGCAGAAGTGGCTCGACGACCTTTACACCTCGCGCGGCCTGATGACCAACTATGGCCGCTCGCAACTGGCGCTGGCCATGCACAACCTGAAACGCAGCGAGGAGGCCCAAACGCTCCTTCGCAATGTCCTGCAATTCGTCGAACGCGACGACTCGAACGAAACCGCCTGGATTCGCACGCCCGCCCACTACTGGTGGTTCTGGTGGAACAACGACATCGAGACCAACGCCTGGGCGCTCAAGGCGCTCGTCGCTCTCGATCCGAACAGCGACCTGGCGCCGCGCCTGGTCAAGTGGCTCCTCAACAACCGCCGCAATGGCTATTACTGGCGCAGTACGCGCGACACCGCCCACGTCATCTCCGCCATGTGCGACTATATGATCGCCGCGGGCGAGGCCGCGCCCGACTATACGCTAACGGTCAGCGTGGACGACCGCCCGATGAAGGAGATCAAGTTGACGAAGGACAACTTCTTCACCTTCGACAACCGCGTTGTGCTCTACGGCCTCCAAGTCAAACCGGGCAAACACGAAATCCGTCTGGCGAAGAAAGGCCCTGGTGCCCTTTACTACTCGGCTTATCTGAGTTACTTCACGCTCGAGGAGGACATCAAAGGCGCGGGCAACGAAATCTTTGTCGAGCGGCAGTATTTCAAACTCGTCCCGCGAACCGAAACCGTCAAACTACCGGACAAGGGCCAGGCGGCGACCCTGCCTGCTGGCCGGCCCGATCCGCTCGACATTACCGGCCGCACCGAGCAGCGCGCCATCTGGACGCGCGTGCCGCTCAAGACCGGCGACGCCGTCCAGAGCGGCGACAAGATCGAAGTCGTTCTCACGATCACAGCCAAAAACACCTATGACTATCTGACGTTCGAGGACATGAAGCCCGCCGGTTGCGAGCCGATGGAACTTCGCAGCGGCGGAAGGTGGGCGGGAGGTCTGTGCGCCAATCTCGAACTGCGCGACGAGAAGGTCGTCTTCTTCATCGGCCTGCTCGAACAGGGACGCCACGTCTTGCGCTACAAAATGCGCGCCGAAACCCCCGGCAAGTTCCACGCCCTGCCGACCAAGGGCTTTGCCATGTATGCGCCCGAAGTGCGCGCCATCAGCGATGAAATGCGGCTGGGGATTGCGGAGTAAAACGCATTCTGCATAGAGCGAATTCGTAGCGCAGCATCTGTGCACAGGCACCAAATCGAGGATGCGCGGAAGCCTGATTTTCGTCCTTGAAAGACGGAAACAAACCATCCCATGTATGCGGTGTGAAGCAACACGGTTCAAAGGAGAAAAGGAAAATGATCAGCACGCGGTTTTCACTCGCGGTATTTGCCGCAAGCCTGGCGGCAACAGCAGTTGCTATGCTCGGCATTTTGCACGCGGCCGACGCGCCCGATGTCCAGCCCATCCGCATCGGTATGGTAGGCCTCGACACGTCGCATGTCGTGGCCTTTACCCAGATACTGAACAATCCGAAGTCCACGTTGGGCGCGCGGGTGGTGGCCGCGGTCAGGGGCGGCAGCCCCGATGTCGAAGCAAGCCGCACGCGGGTGGACGGCTTCACCAAGACGTTGCAGGAAAAGTGGGGCATCGAGATTGTGCCCGACGTGGCGACGCTTTGCACCAGGGTGGACGCCGTGATGATCGAGAGCGTGGACGGCCGTCCGCACCTGGAGCAAGCACGGCCGGTGTTTGCCGCAAAGAAGCGGCTGTTCATAGATAAGCCGCTGGCGGGCAGCCTGGCCGACGTGAAAGAAATTATTCGCTTGTCGCGCGAATCAGGCGTGCCGTTCTTCTGCTCGTCTTCCTATCGCTTTATGAAGGATTTTCCAAAACCGGACATGGGAAAAGTGCTGGGCTGCGAAACCTATTCGCCAGCCTCGCTTGAAGAGCACCATCCCGATTTATTCTGGTATGGCATCCATGGCGTCGAAGCTTTGTTTACGATTATGGGAACCGGCTGCGTCGAGGTCTCGCGCGTGCACACGCCCGATCATGATGTCGTTGTGGGACGTTGGAGCGACGGGCGCATCGGAGTCTTTCGGGGCTACCGGAAAGGCAAAATTCCAAACGTGGCGCATGTGCATTGCGAGAAGGGCTCGTACGACGTTCAAGCCGGCGGATATGAGGGTTTGGTTGCGGCAGTGGTCGAATTTTTCAAGACTGGTGTTCCGCCCGTTTCGCCCGAAGAAATGCTGGAAATCTACGCCTTCATGGACGCCGCCGACAAGAGCAAAGCCGCGGGCGGAAAACCTGCGCCTCTCGATTTGAAATAATACGACAGGCCCAGAATTAAGCCTTTGAAAGGTCGGGTTCCGCCCCGACCGAATTGGGATTCGGGCGCCGCAGCGGGTGTCCCTCAAAAAAAACAAGAGTTTAATGAAGGCCTATCGGAAGGGGGCCTTGATGGAATTTGACCGCCACCGCGATCTGCAGGAGAAACAGCGCGGCGAAGAACCAGCCCTGCCAGTGGCGCAGCTTGCCCCGACTCAAACTTACCGTCGCCACCAGCGTCAGACCGGTCATCATCCAGAAGGCGGGCACCACCACTCCGGGAAAGAAAAACTCGCGTCCGCCCGTCCACGCTACAAACGGCAGCATGGCCAGCAGGAGGCTGTTATGGTTGACCTTCGAGCCGATGAAATTGCAAATGCTGATTTCCGCCAAGGCCCCATTGCGCCGCACGGTCACGAACGCTGTCAGCTTCTCCGGCATTTCGGATGCAATCGGACTGAGAATCACGGCAATGGCTAGAGGCGGCACCTTGAAAAAGTGCGCCAACTTCTCCATCGAATGCACGAACGGTTCGGACACAAACAGGACGATCAGCCCGCAGACAACAAGAGCGATCAGGGGCCAGGTGACCCGCGTGGGCGGGCGGCCGTTCTCGCGCACTTCATGCGCTTTTTTCTGCGCGTCAAAATAGAGATGGACCGCGTAAGCGAGAAACAGGCCCGCCAGAATTATGGCATCCACCAGGCCGAAACCATGCCCGATCAGGCCCGCCACAATCGCAACAACTGCCGTCACCAGCAAGTAAAGCGCGTCAATCTGCGTGGTCGGCGATAAAGCGATGACTTTCACGGGACGCCGGCTGATTCGGGAAGTCGCCGTCAGAATCACCAACCCATAGCCAAGGGTCACGAGCATGGCAGCCGCACCGGTGACCGAGCCGATAGCGATAGCATATCGGTCGGCCTGCGCCTGCCCCTCGAGAGAAGCGCCTTGATGCACGGCCCAAAACACAAAGGCGTATTCGGGCAGGACGGTGACCAGACCGAGCAAAATGCTGCCGGAAAAATTGGCCCCCCAGCGCTCAGCCAGACGCTCGACCGCCTCGCTGAGGATAATCGAACAAACAAAAATAATGGTGAGCAGTCCCAGAAATTCCCCGATGAGTAGAAACATCTTCTTCCTAGTTTTTTAGTGTGTGGCCCGCGCCGCAGCAACAAACGCCCACTGTGAGAACAGCAGGCGGGTTGTCAATAGACAATGCGAAGGGGATATTGGCAAAACAAATTGGCTGCATGGGCAACAACTTACTCCAGGGTCGTCCGCAGATTTTTCCCTGACAAATCCCTTGATCCTGCCGGTCGAATTCGGAATACCGCCGTCAAGTCTGGAGAAAGGAATCGGTGAGTGAGCAATGGATGCTTTTCGCAAAGGAATGAGACTCCTGATCAGTCTTGCGGGCCGTTGGGCTGCAGTGTTCGCGGTCGCGGCTGGCTTCTTTGTCTATGAACCCCTTTTGTTTGCTTCCCCGACCGCATCACCGTCGTCCGCCACGCTTTCTGCGGCCGCCCCCACCTCGCCCGCGCTGGAGGTTCGCCCCGATGCCCAATTTGCCTGGACGCCGCTTTTCGGCGGTATTGACTATACCGCCACCGAGACCCTCGTGCCCGTCCCAATGAAACTTCAC
>JADFCW010000130.1 GCA_017161705.1 Candidatus Sumerlaeota bacterium
GGCGGGGCTGCCCGCCGGGCTGCGGCTGATCCGCCGCTGGAAGCCGGATCTGATTCATGTGCATTTTGCCGTCCCGGCCGGGGCGCTGGCCTGGATTCTGGCGCGCCTGACCGGCCTGCCCTACGTCTTGACCGCCCACCTCGGCGACGTGCCCGGCGGCGTGCCGGAGAAAACCGGCCGGTGGTTCCGCTGGGTCTATCCGTTTACCCGCCCAATCTGGGGCGCGGCCCGGCGGGTTGTCGCCGTCAGCGAATACACCCGCCGCCTGGCGCTGCAGCACTATCCGGTTGCGATTGAGGTCGTTTACAACGGGGTTGACCTCGAAACGGTCTCGGCCTCGCCGCGAGAACCGGCCGCCCCGCCCCGCATCGTCTTTGCCGGGCGTTTTGTCCCGCAAAAAGACCCCCTGCAAATTGTCCACAGCCTGGCCGAAGTGAAAGACCTGGCCTGGCAGGCCGTGCTGATCGGCGATGGCCCGCTGCGCGGCGAGGTGGAACGCCAGATTCGGGAACATGGCCTGGACGACCGCCTCACGCTGACGGGCTGGCTGACGCCCGAGCAAGTGGCAGCCTGGTTCTCCAGAAGCGACATTCTCTTCATGCCCTCGCGCGCCGAGGGGCTGCCGGTCGTTGGCGTGCAGGCCCTGGCGAGCGGATTGGCCGTGGTCGCCAGCGACATCGGCGGCTTTCTCGACATCGTCGAGGAGGGCCGCAACGGCTTCCGGGTGGACCGGGCGCGCCCGTCCGAGTTTGCCGCGGCCCTGCGGCGTCTGCTCGGCGATCCGGCCCGCCTGCGGCAATTCAAGCAGGCCAGCCGCATCAAGGCTGCCGACTTCGACCTGGGGCGGGTGGTCGAACGCTACGAAACCATTTTCCGGGAAGTCTCCCATGCCGCTTAAAGTCATCGCTTCGATCGTGGGGGCGCGGCCGCAGTTCATCAAGGCCGCCCCGGTCTCACGCGCCCTGGCCGGTCACTTCGACGAGCGGCTGATCCACACCGGCCAGCATTACGACTATGGCCTGTCGGAGATCTTCTTCGCCGAGATGGGCCTCCCGGCTCCGGCCTGCAACCTGGGCATCGGCAGCGGCTCGCATGGCGAGCAGACCGGCCAGATGTTGATCGCCCTCGAGCGGACTCTGGCCGAGATGCGCCCCGATTGGGTGCTCATCTATGGCGATACCAATTCCACCCTGGCGGGGGCGCTGGCGGCGGCCAAGGCGGGCCTGCCGCTGGCCCACGTGGAGGCCGGCCTGAGATCCTTCAACCGGGCGATGCCCGAGGAAATCAACCGCCTCGTCGCCGATCATCTCGCCACCCTGCTGTTCTGTCCGACCGAAGCGGCCGTCCAGAACCTCGAACGGGAAGGGATTCGGGAGGGCGTCCATCTGGTGGGGGATGTGATGTACGACGCCTTTCTCTACAACCTGGCGGCGGCGCGCGCCCGCTCCGACGTGCTGCGCCGGCTGGGAATCCGCCGAGGCGGCTACGCCCTGGCGACGGTCCACCGCGCCGGCAACACGGACGACGCCGGGAACCTGAGCGGCATCTTCACCGCCCTGGGGCGGCTGCCGATCCCGGTCATTTTGCCGCTCCACCCGCGCACCCGCAAACTGCTGGCCCAATTCGGCATTCCCATCCCCGCCAACGTCACCGTGCTCGATCCGCTCGGTTACCTCGACATGCTGATTCTGGAGGAAAACGCCGAGTGCATCCTGACCGATTCGGGCGGCATCCAGAAGGAGGCGTATCTGGCCGGGGTGCGCTGCCTCACCCTGCGGGAGGAAACCGAGTGGGTGGAGACGGTCGAGGCGGGCTGGAACCGGTTGACGGGGGCCGACCCCGAGCGGATTCTGTCCGCTTATGTGGACTGGCGTCCGCCGGCGGAACGGCCGCCGCTGTACGGGGATGGTCACGCGGCCGAGAAAATCCGCGATCTCCTGCGCGCCCAGTCCTGATTTCTCCCGAACACTTGACAAAGGCCGCCTTCTGTGCGAGAATTCAAAAACTGAATGCTCAAATGGCCGATATCGAACGTCACGAATACGAAGTGTTGAACGAAATTGCCCGCGATTCGCGGGTCACGCAGGCGACGCTCTCGCAGCGGCTGGGAATCGCGGTCGGCAGCGTGAACTGGTACATCAAGCGGCTGGTCAGCCGCGGCTGGGTCAAGGTCTCGCATTTGAACCGCACGCGCCTGCAATATGACCTGACGCCCGAAGGCATGGCAGTCTTTGCCGAGCGCGCCTTGCAATATGCCAAGGACTCGCTGCGAGTCTATCAATCGTTCCGCCAGCAGGCCAAGGCGGTCGTCGCCCGTTTGAAAGCGGAGGGCGTCTCTCGCGTCCATCTGGACGGGGAGGACGAAATCATGGATATTCTGCGCCTGACCTGCATCGAGGCCGGTCTTTCCCTGGACGCCTCCTCTGACGCCGTGGTGCTGCGGCACGAGCAGGATGGTTATCGCGTGATCGCTCCGGCGGCGGTCAACGAGGCGGTTCAGCCGCAGAACGGGCAGGGATGACGATGCCCGCGCGAACGAAGGAGCGATGATTCGGTGACCTATAATTTTGCAATCATCGGCGTCGGCGGCTACGTGGCGCCGCGTCATTTGCGGGCGATTCGCGAGACCGGCAATCGTCTGGTGGCAGCGGTGGACCCCAAGGACTCGGTCGGGATTCTCGACCAGTTCGGTTTTGATATTCACTTCTTTACCGAAATCGAGCGCTTCGACCGCCATTTGGAGAAACTGCGCCGCGGGCCGGAAGAAGACCGCGTCCATTACGTCAGCATCTGTTCGCCCAACTATTTGCACGATGCCCATTGTCGTCTGGCGCTGCGGGTGGGCGCGGACGTGATCTGCGAGAAGCCGCTGGTCATCAATCCCTGGAACCTGGACGCGCTGGCCGAACTGGAAGCCGAAACCGGGCGCCGGATCAACACGGTGCTGCAATTGCGCGTCCATCCGGCGTTGCTGGCCTTGAAAGCCAAGTTGCAGCAGGAGGCCGGCCGCGCTCGGCGCGAAGTGGTGTTGACGTATGTCACCAGCCGCGGCAACTGGTACCACGTCTCCTGGAAGGGGCAGCCGGAGAAGTCGGGCGGCGTGGCGACCAATATCGGCATCCATCTGTTCGACCTGTTGCTGTGGCTGTTCGGCCCGGCCGGCGGCCTCAAGGTGTATTACGCCGATGCGCAGCGGGTGAGCGGCTGGGTCGAACTCGAAACGGCGCGCGTAAAGTGGTTTCTGTCTGTGGATCCGGGCGATTTGCCGCCCGAGGCAAGAGCAGCCGGGAAGACCACCTACCGCTCAATCGTGGTGGATGGCGAGACGCTGGAATTTTCGGAAGGCTTCACCGACCTGCACACGCGCGTCTACGAGGAGACGCTGGCCGGGCGCGGCTTCGGCATCGCCGCGGCCCGTCCTTCGATCGAACTGACCTATCGGATTCGCACGGCGCCGCTCGTGGCGCCGGATTCGGATGCCCATCCGGCGTTGAAACAGGCTGGAGGTCCAGATGAACTATTTCGTGCATGAGTCGAGTTTTGTGGACGAGGGCGCCGTCATCGGCGAAGGCACCAAAATCTGGCATTTCTGTCACATCATGAAGGATGCCGTGATCGGCAAAAACTGCAATCTCGGTCAGAATGTGTTCGTGGCCGGCCGCGTCACGATCGGCGACCATGTCAAGATTCAGAACAATGTTTCGGTCTACACCGGCGTCCAGATCGAGGATGACGTTTTCCTGGGGCCTTCGATGGTCTTCACCAACGTGGTCAATCCGCGCAGCGAGGTCAATCGTAAGGACGAATACCAGCCGACCCTGGTCAGGCGCGGCGCGAGCATCGGCGCCAACGCCACCATCGTGTGCGGCGTGACGCTGGGGCGTTATTGTTTCATCGGAGCGGGGGCGGTGGTGACGAAAGACGTCCCGGACTATGCGCTGGTGTACGGCAACCCGGGCAAAATCCAGGGCTGGATGTGTCAGTGTGGGGTGCGCCTGCCCTTCGAGCGGGTCGAAGGCGAGGAGCGGGCGCGCTGCGCGGCGTGCGGGCGCGAGTATCGCAAAGAAGGCTTGATGGTTGCTCTCGTGGAGGCGGCGTGAACATTCCTCTCGTAGATTTGACCGCCCAGTATCGCGCCATCAAGGAGGAGATCGATGCAGCCGTCCTGGCGGTGCTCGAATCGGGCCGCTTCATCCTCGGGCCTCAGGTGGCCGCCTTTGAGACAGAGGTTGCAGACTACCTGGGGGTCAAGCATGCCATCGGGGTTGCCTCCGGCACCGACGCGCTCGTCATCGCCCTGCGCGCCCTCGGCGTCGGGCCGGGGGACGAGGTCATCGTCCCGGCCTATAGTTTCTTTGCCACGGCGGGGGCGGTCCTCTCGGTCGGGGCGCGGCCCGTGTTCGTGGACATTCAGCCGCGCACCTATCTGATGGATGTCGGCCAAGTCGAGGCGGTCCTCACGCCGCGCTCCAAAGCCATCCTCCCCGTCCACCTCTACGGCCAGCCGGCCGACATGGACGAAATCCTGGCGCTGGCGCGCGCGCATGGGTTGGCAGTGGTCGAGGACAACGCCCAGGCGTTTGGGGCCGAGTACAAGGGCAGAAAGACGGGCGCGCTGGGGGAGATTGGCTGCCTGAGTTTCTTTCCCAGCAAGAACCTGGGGGGGTACGGCGACGGCGGCATGCTGACCACGAACGATGACCGCCTGGCGGAAACGATGCGGATGCTGCGCACGCACGGCTGGAAGAAGAAATATTTCCCCGAAATCTTGGGCTACAATTCGCGGCTGGATGAATTGCAGGCGGCCGTGCTGCGGGTCAAGTTGCGCCACATTGACGAATGGAATCGCCGCCGCCGCGAAATCGCCGCCGCCTACCACCGTCTCCTGGCAGACCTGCCGCTGGGGCTTCCCGTCGAGGCGCCGGAGCGCACCCATGTCTATCATCTCTACATGGTCGCTTTCGAGCGGCGCGAGGAAGTCCAGCGGCAGCTGAAGGAAGCCGGCATCGCCGCCGAGGTCTACTATCCCCAGCCGCTGCACCTGGCCGAACCCTGCCGCGCCCTGGGCTACGGGCCGGGCCAGTTGCCGGTCGCCGAGCGGGCCAGCCGTCAAACGTTGGCCCTGCCGCTGTATCCAGAGATGGACGCCGAGCGGCTTCAACGCGTCAGCGATCATCTTCACACGATCGTTTTGGGATTACAGGAGCAAATATGAAAGTCGTCATTCTGGCCGGCGGTTTTGGTTCACGTTTGGCAGAGGAAACCGACAATCGGCCCAAACCGATGGTCGAGATCGGCGGGCGGCCCATTTTGTGGCACATCATGCGTTATTATGCTCATTTTGGCTTCAAAGAATTCATCATTGCCTTAGGCTATAAAGGGAACGAAATCAAGCGCTATTTTCGAGATCAATACGAGTTGAGCGGGAACATGAAGATCGATTACGCCCATGGCCGGGTCGAGGTCTGCGATCGCGACAACGAAGATTGGGTGGTGAATCTGATCGAGACCGGCTTGCATACCTATACCGGAGGTCGGATCAAACGTTTGGAGCCTTTGCTGCAGGGGGAGACGTTCATGGTGACGTATGGCGACGGGGTGAGCAACGTTGACCTTCATGCCCTGCTCCGTTTCCATCAATCTCATGGCCGGATTGCCACGGTTACAGCCGTCCGCCCGCCGGCGCGCTTTGGCGGTTTGGTCTTCGACGGCGATCTGGTGAGCACATTCATCGAAAAACCCCAGATCGGTGAAGGTTGGATCAACGGCGGCTTTCTGGTCTTCAATTCGGAGGTTTTCGATTATCTGCAGGGGGATACCAGCAGTCTGGAGGCCGATGCCCTCGAGGCGCTGGCTGCCGACCGTCAGTTGGCCGGCTACCGTCACGATGACTTTTGGCAGTGTATGGATACGTTGCGCGACAAGCGTCTGCTCGAAAGCCTTTGGCAAGAAAATCGTGCTCCATGGAAGGTGTGGGAATGAAGGATTTTTGGCTCGATCGCCCCACGTTTGTGACCGGCGGCGCCGGTCTGGTGGGTCAGTGGCTGGTGCGGCGCTTGCTAAGTATGGGCGCCGATGTGGTCTGCCTAGTTCGTGATTGGGTGCCGCAAAGCGAATTGGTGCGCAAAGGCTTGCTCGACCAGGTCAAGGTCGTGCGCGGCGACGTCAGGGATCAGGCCCTGTTGGAACGCGTCCTCGGAGAGTACGAAATCGACACCGTGATTCATCTGGCAGCCCAAACGACCGTTCCGGTAGCCAACCGCAATTCGGTCTCGACTCTCGAGACCAACATTGCTGGGACGTGGGCTTTGCTGGAAGCCTGCCGCCGCAGCCCCCTGATCCGCCAGGTGGTGGTCGCCTCCTCCGACAAGGCTTACGGCGAGCAGCCAGAATTGCCCTATCGCGAAGAGATGCCGTTGCAAGGACGCAACCCCTATGATGTCAGCAAGTCTTGCATGGATTTGATCGCCCAAATGTATGCCCACACCTATCAGGTGCCGGTCGTGATCAGCCGGTGCGGCAATTTCTATGGAGGCGGAGATTTGAACTGGAATCGCATCGTTCCGGGGACGATTCGTGCGATCTTGCGCGGGCGCAGGCCGGTCATTCGTTCGGACGGACGGTATGTGCGCGACTATTTCTATGTCGAAGATGGGGCCGCGGCTTATACCTTGCTGGCAGAGAAGTTGGCCGAGAATCGCGCGTTGAGCGGCGAGGCCTTCAACTTCTCCAATGAAGCCCCCTTGACCGTGCTGGAGTTGGCAGGGAAAATCATCGAACTCATGGAATCCGAACTCGAATTGGACATTCGCAATGAAGCCACGAATGAGATTCGGTATCAGTATTTGAGCGCCGAAAAAGCACGCCGGATTCTGGGCTGGGAACCGCTTTTTACCCTCGAGGAGGGATTGAAGCGAACCATCGCCTGGTATCGGGATTTCTTGGGAGAGTCTTATGCCTGAGCAGAAATTCCTATGCCGTTCCTGCGGACGGGAAGGGTTGCGGCCGATTCTCTCTTTGGGGACGATGCCGTTGGCCAATTCCCTGCTGCCCGACTTGCAGGCCGCCTCGAACGAGGAGAGATTCCCTTTGGAATTGGTCTTTTGCCCGGCGTGTGCGCTGGTGCAGATCACCGAAACCATTGCGCCCGAAAAACTGTTCCGCGAATATGTATATTTTTCGTCCTTCTCGGATACGATGCTGCGTCACGCTCGGACTCTGGTCGAGGAACTGATTGCAGCGCGCCGTTTGGGCGCGGCCAGTTTGGTCGTCGAAATTGCCAGCAATGACGGCTACTTGTTGCAATATTATCAACAGGCCGGGGTGCCGGTGCTGGGGATCGAGCCGGCGCTCAACATCGCCCGCGTGGCTCAGGAAGAACGCGGTATCCCTACCCTGGCTGAGTTTTTCGGCCTGGATTTGGCCGAGCGACTGCGAGACGAAGGCCGGCAGGCGGATGTCATCCACGCTCACAACGTGCTGGCCCATGTCGCGGATTTGAACGGTTTCGTGGAAGGGATTCGCACTTTGCTCAAGGCGGACGGCGTGGCTGTCATCGAGGTGCCTTATGTCAAAGAAATGATCGATCACTGCGAATTCGATACGATTTACCATGAGCATCTGTGTTATTTCTCTTTGACCGCGCTCGACCGTCTTTTCCGCCGGCATGACATGTTCATTCGCGACGTAAAGCGGGTGCCGATTCATGGCGGTTCGTTGCAGATTCACGCCGTGCGCGCCTCGTCCTCGGAGGGCGTCCAAAGCCGCGTGACCGATCTGCTGTCCGAGGAGGCTGATTGGGGGGTCGGGGAGTTCGACTTCTACCGAGGATTCGCCCAACGGGTGGAGACGCTCAAGGCGGCGCTGGTCGGTCATCTGAAGGGGTTGAAGCAGCAAGGCAAGCGCTTGGCGGCTTATGGAGCGTCTGCCAAGGGCTGTATCTTGTTGAATTACTTTGGGATCGGCTCTGATTTGCTGGATTTCGTGGTCGACCGCAGCATCTATAAACAAGGGCATTATATGCCGGGCGTTCATCTGCCCATTTACTCCCCGGAGAAATTGTTGACCGAGATGCCCGACCAGGTTTTGCTGTTGGTCTGGAACTTTGCGGACGAAGTGCTCGCTCAACAGAGCGAGTATCTGAAGCGCGGCGGCCATTTCATCATTCCTATTCCCGAGATCAAAGTGGTTTGAGGGAGCCGGCATGAGATTCACGGAAACCCCGCTCGCAGGCGCCTATCTCATCGATCTAGAACGCCACGAGGACGAACGCGGCTTCTTTGCCCGTTCCTGGTGCGCAGATGAGTTCGAACAGCATGGTTTGGATTCGCGCCTGGTGCAGTGCAATCTTTCCTTCAACAAAAAACGCGGCACGCTGCGCGGGATGCACTACCAGACCGAGCCGTATCCCGAAGCCAAACTGGTGCGCTGTACGATGGGCGCCATTTATGACGTCATCATCGACCTGCGGCCTGCCTCGCCGACCTTCAAACAGTGGTTCGGGGTCGAATTGACGGCCGAGAATCGACGCGCCCTGTACATTCCTATCGGTTTTGCGCATGGTTTTCAAACCCTGGTGGATCACAGTGAAGTGTTCTATCAAATGTCGGAGTTTTTCCATCCGGAGTGCGCCCGCGGCGTTCGATGGAATGATCCCTGTTTCGGGATCATATGGCCGATAGATCCGCCGATCCTTTCCGAACGCGACCGGCGTTTCGAGGATTTTTGCAGCCATGAGTAGAATGACTACACCTGTTTTGGTTGCCGGCATTGGCGGGGCCTCGCTGGGCACAGAAATTATCAAGAGCCTCAATCTGGCCCGCCGGTATACGGTTTATGGGTGCGATATTTCCCCCCTGGCATTTGGCCACTTTCAGGAAGGAATCGAGAAAACCTATCCCATCGAGCCAGATCAATATGTGGACTCGGTGCTGGAGATTTGCCGGCGGCATCAGATTCGGGTGATCGTTCCGGGCGGCGAGGGGCCGATGGTGTTGATCGGCCAGGCCGCAGACAGACTGCGGGCGGAGGGCATCCACTTGGCCGGCAATTCTCCCGAGGTGATTTCGCTGTGCAGCGACAAGGGCCGTTTGTTCCAGCACCTCGAACAACTGCGGGTGGATATTCCCAGGACGGTGTCGGTGACCGCTTCGGACGAACCGGCCGATTTGCCGCTCCCGTGCGTGATCAAACCGGCGACCGGCACCGGCGGCAGCCGCCTGGTCTTCCTGGCCTCGGACGAACGGGAAGCCCGTTTGTATTTGCGCTATGTCCTGGAAAATTGCGAAACCGCCCTGGTTCAGGAGTATATTCCTCTCGAGGAGGGGGAGTTCACGATTGGAGTGCTTTCTCTGCCCGATGGCAACGTCTACGGCTCGATTGCGCTCAAGCGCTTGTTCCATGCCAAGTTGTCGGTGCTGGTCAACACGCGCGCCGGCTTGATCTCCAGCGGCTATAGCCAGGGGTTGATCGACCACTTCCCCGGCCTTTGCGAGCAGGCTGAACGAATCGCCGGTTTGATCAGAAGTTGCGGTCCCATCAATGTTCAGGGCAGGGTGCGGGATGGCGTTTTGCTCCCCTTCGAAATCAATCCGCGCTTTTCGGCCTCGACCTACTTGCGGGCGCTGGCGGGCTTCAATGAAATTGACATTTTCATCCAGTTCTTGCTGTCGGGCGAACTGCCGGCTGCCAGGCCCCAGATCAGGCCGGGATATTATTTGCGCAGCCTGACAGAGACCGTCGTGCCAAAGGAGCAGGTGAAACGGTGATTCGTTGGATTACGGAAAAACTCGGCACGTCTTCGTGGGAGTTTGCGCACGCTTTTCCCGATCTCTATATTGTGGACGTCCGCGATTTGGTGGATAAGCCCGGCAATGAAATCACCGCGATTCGGGCGCGGATTGCAGAGGCGGTCGACAGCCTGGCGCGGGGCGAGAAGGTGGTCATTTGCTGCGATTATGGCATTTCGCGCAGCAACTCGATTGCGGCCGGGGTGCTGGCTGCCGCCGAAAAAATTCCGATGGAAGCGGCGGTTCAACGCGTCCTGACTGCTACGGGCGAGAGCGAGATCAAACTCGAGGTCTTGGATGCAGTCTGGCGGGCGGTCGAGCCTCCTCTGCAGACGGTTTCTGGAGGCAGCATTCTCATCACCGGGGCTTCCGGTTTTATCGGCGCTGCGATTACGAAGAGGCTGCGAGAAAGTGGCCAGACGGTTGTGACGCCGTCTCATCAAGAGATCGACCTCTTGCAGGATGCGATTCGGCTGGATTTGATCGTCAAGAAACATCGGGTCGGCAAAATGGTGCATTTGGCCGCGCCGCGCGTCTACACGAGCAACCTGTCCCTCGGGCATATGCTGGTGATGCTCAAAAACGTCCTCGATGTTGCCGCCCGCAACGGCCTGCAGTTTTACTATTTGAGCAGTTGGGAAATCTATTCCGGCTACCGCACCCAGGCCCTGCTGGCAGATGAGACCTTGCCGGCGCGCCCGGCTTCGACGTATGGGTATGCCAAACACTTGTCGGAGATGTTGATTCGCACCTATGCCGAGCAGCATTCGCTCGTCAGCCTCATCCTCCGTTCCAGCCCGGTCTACGGCGTGCAAAGCGACCGTCCCAAATTCATCTGGAATTTTCTTTCAAAGGCCAGGCAGGGCCAGGAGATTGTGACTCACCGTTACTTGAACGGCCTTCCCGCGCTGGATTTACTGCACATCGAAGATTTGCAGGCAGCCTTGTTCAAAGCGCTGACCTCTGAGGTGACCGGCGAACTCAACATCGGCTCCGGCACGCTCGTGACGACGGCTGAGGTGGCTCGCCTTTTGATCGAAAAAACCGGCTCCTCGAGTACGATACGGCATTTGCCCATCGAAAGTTATATTGGAAATATCGCGATGGATACCAGCCGGGCCAAGAGGCTGCTGGCCTGGCAGCCCACCGTCCATCTCTCCCAAGGATTGGATCAATATCTTCAACACGAACATCCTGTAAAGGAGCGAGCCAATGAGTGAAGAATTTTCGATGCTCATCCCCCACAATCAGACCGAGAACGATGTCGCTTTTTCGCGTGGGATGGAGACCTATTTTTCTCACAGCCTGGGGACGAATATGGACAAGTTGCGGAACTTTACCAAATTCGTGCCTCGCCAGGCGCTCAGCCAGTTTTTGGCCAAGAACGAGTTGTTCAAGCACGTGGTGAATATTCACGGCCATATCATCGAATGCGGCGTATTTTTGGGCGGCGGTTTGATGACCTGGGCGCAACTCAGCGCCATCTATGAGCCGGTCAATCATGTGCGCCGGATCGTGGGCTTCGATACGTTCACCGGTTTTCCGGCGATTAGCGAGAAGGACAAGGGCCAAAACCCCGACTATGCCGTCACCGGCGGCCTGGCCACGAGGGCATATGAAGACTTGCAGGAAGCCATTCGCCTGTATGACCTCAACCGGCCCGTCGGCCACATCCCGCGCCTCGAACTGGTGGTCGGAGATGCAATCCAGACCATTCCGCAATATCTGCAAGACAATCAGCATTTGGTCGTGGCTTTGTTGTATCTCGACTTCGACCTGTTCGAGCCGACGCGGGTCGCCCTTGAGACTTTTCTGCCCCGCATGCCCAAGGGCGCTCTGATCGCTTTCGACGAACTGGATCAAGCCGCCTGGCCGGGCGAAACACTGGCCGTACTCGAGACCCTGGGCCTGCGGAATCTGAAGGTTCAACGCTTTCCGTTTACGCCGCAGTTGTCGTACGCCATCTTGGAATGAGCGTCCTTTTGGGTGCAAGGAGGTAAGATGCAAGACAAGGAACAAGAATTCAAGGCTGAGGTCGAAAAGAACATCCAGGCGCAGGGGCAGGATGCCTCTCTGCGAGGATTTTCGAATATTTGGGTGAGAGAGACGGCCCGTTACAGGTATTCGTACAATTTTTCCTGGCTCGGCAGGCCGATCATTCAGTTGCCGCAGGATATCGTGGCCATGCAAGAGATCATCTGGAAGGTAAGGCCCCAATTGATCATCGAGGCCGGCATCGCCCATGGCGGCAGTCTGATCCTCTATGCGTCTATTCTGGAATTGATCGGCGAAGGAGGAATGGTATTGGGCGTGGATATCGAAATCCGCCCCCATAACCGGGCCGCGATCGAGTCACATCCCCTGTCGAAACGGATTCAGATGATCGAAGGCTCTTCACTGAGCGAAAGCGTGGTGGCTCAAGTGCGGCAAGTCGCCCGAGGCAAATCGCCGGTGATGGTGGTGCTCGATTCCAATCACACCCATGACCATGTTCTCCAGGAGTTGCGCCTGTATTCCCCTCTGGTAACGGTTGGCAGTTACCTGGTCGTCTTCGACACGTTGATTGAGGACATGCCGGCCGATCTGTTTGCCGACCGTCCGTGGGGCAAGGGGAACAACCCGAAGACGGCAGTGTGGGAATTTTTGAAGACCACCGATCGTTTTGTGGTCGATCGGGAGATCGAGGACAAATTGTTGATCACGGTCGCTCCCGATGGTTATCTCAAATGTGTCAAGGAGTGAAGCGATGAAACGCATTCCGGTAGCCGGCCCTTGGATTACGCAAAAAGAAATTGACTATGTGACCGATGCGGTGACGAACGCCTGGTATGAAAATGCCAACCTGTATCACCAGCGCTTTGAGAAAGCCTTTGCGGAATACATCGGCGTCCGTTTTGCGGTTGCGTTGCCGTCGTGTACTTCGGCCATTCACCTTTCGCTGGCGGCGTTGGGGATTGGGCCGGGCGACGAGGTGATCGTCCCCGAGGCGACCTGGATCGCGTCTGCTGCGCCGATCAGTTACGTGGGGGCGACGCCGGTCTTTGCGGATATCGACCCCCTGACGTGGTGTCTCTCCCCCGAGTCGTTCGAGGCGTGGATCTCCCCCCGCACGAAGGCGGTGATCCCGGTTGACCTCTACGGCGGCGTCCCGGATTGGGATGCGCTGCGGGCGATTACCAGTAAGCATCGTATTTTTATCATCGAAGATGCGGCCGAGGCCATCGGGAGCGAATATCGAGGCCGAAAGGCGGGCAGTTTCGGCGACACCGGCGTCTTCAGTTTCCACGGTTCCAAGACGCTGACGACCGGCGAAGGCGGCATGTTGGTCACCGACCGCGAGGATCTCTATCGGCGCGTTTTGCAATTGCGCGATCACGGACGCGCGCCGGGCGATACGCTCTTCTGGAACTATGAGGTGGCCTACAAATACAAGATGAGCAGCATGCAGGCGGCGCTGGGGCTGGCTCAATTGGAGCGCATTGACGAATTGCTGGCGCATAAATTGCAAACCTTTGCCTGGTATCAACGCGAACTGGCGAATCTTGAAGGCGTCTCGCTCAACTATCAGCCGCCGGACACGAAAAATACCTATTGGATGGTCACGATCGTTTGGGACGAACGGTATCGCCTGTCCAAAACGGAGTTGCTGGAGCTCCTGAGGGGCGCCAACATCGACTGCCGTCCTTTCTTTTTCCCTTTGAGTTCGTTGCCGGCCTATGAAAATGCAGAAGCGGCTTTGTTGGCCCGGCAGAGGAACACGGTCAGTTATCGAATCAGCGAGAGGAGTATTAACCTGCCCTCTGCACTCAGTCTGGATGAAAACGCTGTGCACTACGTGTGTGATGTTTTGAAGAACATCTTTCGGTCGTACACTGGCTAGAAATGCCCCAAGTTATCCATACCAGCCAGAAGGCGGGCATATTCTTTTGCCAAGCGCAGTTTGTGCCATGACCAAAACATTGATGCTCAAAAATATAATTGCCAATGCTTTCGGGCAATTAGTTTATCCTATACTATCGATCCTCTTTACGCCGCTTTTTATTTACTATTTAGGCCTCGAAGGATACGGTTTAGTCGGTTTCTTTTCTATGTTGGTGACGCTTTTGGGGGTCTTTGGAGATGGTTTAGGTTCTGCACTTCAGCGCGAATTTGCTCGCAGGAGTGCTGATCAGTCCATAAATTCGCGGCCTCTGTTGTCGACGTTTGAGATCGTTTATGGGTGTATTGGAGGCACAATTGGACTCGCGTTGGGATTGGTCTCAGGTGTGATCGATGTCAAACTCCTCAACACCGAGACGATTTCCACTGAAATTATTCGATTATGTTTGATCATTATTTCTGTTTCAATCGCTATTCGTTTTCCTTTGAGTGTTTACCAGAGCACTTTGAATGGACTACAAGAACAGGTTACAGCCAATGTGTTGAATAGCGTGTTTGCTGTAACTCAGGCTGTTTTTGGGTTAGTGGTTGTTATTGTCTGGAAATCGGTGGTTGCTTTCTATGTTAGCGGTTTATTTGTTACATTTTTACAGATTCTCGTCACTCGTCATTGGGCCTATAGAATAGTGCATTCTCCTGATTCTAGCGCCCCCGTTTTTGTCTGGAAAGAACTCCGAGATCTGTTGGGAATTTCGGTTGATTTAATCTGGACGAATGGCTTGGGATTGCTGATCTCACAGATTGATCGGCTCATGATTACCTGGCTGCTCCCTCTCTCGGCTCTTGGTATTTATACAATTACTTTGACGGGGGCGCGCCTGTTTACATATTTTTATGGTCCCTTTTTGGTAGCAGCGTATCCAGACCTGTGTCAACAGGCTCGCTATCACAGGGATGAAACTTTCACCCAATTAGTCATCCGTAACGCAAAAATTGTGATGTCGCTTGGCAGCGCGGTGGGGATAACAAGCTCCTTCTTCGCAGCAGATATTCTCATGGCTTGGACTGACAATGAAGTAGTGGTGGCTCAGGGCTCCTTACCGCTCTCAATCTGTTTAGCAGGAAACATTTTCATCTCATACTCTTCTGTTCTTTATCATGGGTTGTTAGCGCTTGGGAAAAGTCGTTATGCAGTATGGTTCAATACGCTTGCCATATTTTGGTATCCGTTTCTGATGTTCTTGGGGGTTAAACATTTTGGCCTGGCAGGGGCTGCTTTGAGTTGGCTGGTTTATGGTTTACTCTCTTGGGTTTTTAATCTGATAGTATTTTTTAGAACAGGTTTTCAGTCTCATTTAGTAACGTATCTCAAAGTATTCATAGCAACAACGATAGTCGGGGTCTCTCTTGCTTTTGTTATGAAATATACCGCTTCCTTCTTCTTTTCTAACCAGGTGTGGGTTAGAATTTTCCTGGGAGCAGTTGGTGGTAGTACGACGATGGTATTCAGCATGTTCATCGCGTTTGGTAAGAATTTCATGAAAGAGATCATGCAACTCTTTCGCCGAGCGGTTGGTCGCACTGAATAATCGAGGAGACACGTTGCGCATGTCACAGCCTTTGGTCAGCATAGGTTTGCCTGTTCATAATGGCGAAGATTATTTATGTCAGGCTCTTGATTCGCTTTTAGATCAGCAGTTTGATGATTTTGAATTGATCATTTCTGATAACGCCTCTACGGACAGAACTGCAGAGATATGTGAGAGATATGCCAGGCAAGATGAGCGAATCAGATACATTCGTCAGGACAGCAATTATGGCGCTTTATACAACTTTAATCGCGTCTTGACCCTTGCACGCGGCACCTACTTCATGTGGGCTGCATACGATGATTTATGGGATCGCCAATTTCTAGCAACGCTTGTCCCTTTACTAGAAGTCTGCCCTCATGCGATCTTGGCTTTTGGCTCCTGCGATCGAATAGATACAACAGGTAAGGTAAAACGAATTCATCGAGAGTATGGACGTTTATCCCATCCAGTTCGACTTGTCCGAGCCCTGCGTTATATCTGGTTCCCTGAAAATGAAGGGCGGGTGATGGTAATTTTTGGATTGTGGCGCACTGCTTTACTCAGGGAGATTGAGGTGGTTCATTATGATCCGCCAGAAAGTTCTGATGACATGCTTGTTCTGAAAGCATTGCTAAAAGGAAATCTGGTGTTCAGCCCACTGTTGTTATTCCACAAACGAGATGTTCCTACAAGTTCTTCATTCAATCGCTGGGGAATGTCCGAAAAGTTTGCTTATTATCGCAGTTACCGGCGAGTCGTGGCTGAAAGCAACATCTCGCTGCCTGAGAAATTTGCA
>JADFCW010000131.1 GCA_017161705.1 Candidatus Sumerlaeota bacterium
GTCGCGGTTTGTCCGGCGATTTGAACCAGGCCCGTATTGAGGGGGCCGGCCGCCGCAAGGGCGGAGGTACAGAGCAAGCACCCGACCGCATAAAAAAACACCGCCCGAGGAATCCGGCTTGCGTGCTGGCGCCGTGGGATACACGTCATGAGGGAATATTTCTCCTGCGGCAGTTTCTTGGGCGAAGCCGTTTTTGCCCTGCTTCGTTCTATGCACGCGGAACGGTTTCTGACACGGCGCTGGGCGGTCTTGCAAATGCTTTCTTAGAACGTTTTCAGCGATCCAATCCCCCTCATGGCCGAGCGATCCCAGACTGGGCTGCGCGTCCGAAAACCAGCGGTTCTTCAAGTCGTAATGGAGGGAAATTGCTTTCGCGTTGCACACCGTTCCCAGTCAAAACTTCAGTTTCTTTCGTGTAAAGATTTAGCCAAAACGCGTGCATCTTGGTTGAGCATTGCATGTTTGGTTAGGGATACAGGCCGCGTTCGGTGCATCGAAACTTGTCGGGGAAAAGCGGCAGCATGGCTGCCGCAGTCCAAAGCAAAAGCGTTCTGCTTTGCAGCATCAGGGCAAAACTTTTGGAGTGCGGCAGCATGGCTGCCGCTTTGCTGCAACGGTTCATCGCAAGACAACTTATTGTCCTGGCTTTTACGGCCAGTCTAGAATCTTGATCTCTTGCCCTAGCATCTCGATCTTGAGATCTATCCATCAGAATAGCGCTTCTGCGGAATGAACCGCCGCCGATTTTGTCCGGGATGGCAAAAAGAGGATCGGAAAGAAAAGCCGCTACGGAGTGATCCGAACGCGCCGGCCCTCGACGCGGACCTTGCCTTGAGCAATCAGGGTGATGGCGCGGGGAAGCAGTTTGTGTTCTTCTTTGAGGATTCGCGCGGAAAGCGTCTCGACCGTGTCGTCTTCTTCAACCGGCACGGCCGCCTGCAGGATGATCGGCCCGTGGTCCACCCGATCATCCACGAAATGCACGGTGCAGCCGCTGATTTTGACGCCGTATTCGAGCGCCTGGCGTTGGCCTTCGAGTCCGGGGAACGACGGCAGGAGCGCAGGGTGGATATTGATGATGCGATTGGGGAAGGCTTCGAGCAAGGGCGCTTTGACGATGCGCATGTAGCCGGCTAGAACAACGAGATCAATGCCGCGCGGCCTGAGAAAATCGGCGATGGCCTGGTTGTGCGCCTTGTTGGTTGGGAAGTCCTCGCGGCGAAAAACGGCGGTCTCGATGCCGTGCGCGCGGGCAAATTCCAGCGCCTTGGCCTGCGGGTTGTCGCTCACGAGCACATTGACGACGGCCGGCACTTCGCCGGCTTCGATTTTCTCGACAATCGAGGCAAAGTTGCTGCCTCGACCCGATGCCATGACGGCCAGATTGAACATCGCAGCCTCTTCCTACTTCATCTTTCGCCAGGGCCTATGCCGGCGATCCTTAATGACCTGTCGAGACAGTCCGATACAAATCATATTCTTTCGTTGAAACCAAAATTCATGCATCTTTGTAGAAGATCCCATGTTTAGTTGTGGCTATAGGTTGCGTTCGGTGCGTCGAGACTTGTCGCCCAAAAGCGGCAGCCTGGCTGCCGCTTTGCCGTATTTCTCGCACGACAACTTATCGTCATGACTCTGCGGCCGCCTGAGAATCTTTCCTCTCGAGATACAGTCATCTTGCGAAGATCTTTGGGTTGCCGCCACATGCGGCGCCCGTGATAACCTCGCTTGGATCGAACGCCTTATCTGAGCGTGGCGCTATCGGATCAAGACTTCCCGTTTTCCCTTTTTCACCTCGCCGATCACGAACGGGTTTTCGCCCGCCCGGTCGCAAATTTCAAGCGTTCGTTCGACGGAGTCCGGCGGAACAATAGCCACCAGGCCGATGCCCATGTTGAACGTGTGAAACATCTCGCTGTTTCTGACCGGTCCGAGGCGAGCCAGCTGTCGGAAGATGTTCGGCGCGGGCCAGCGGGTCGAGTCTATTTCGACGCCGAGGCCTTCGGGCAAAAGACGACGGATGTTGTCGGGCAGCCCGCCGCCCGTAATATGGGCAAGAGCGTGAACCGGCACGCCTTCGCACAAAGCCAGCGCCGCGCGCGTGTAAATGCGGGTGGGACGCAGAAGGACGGAAGCGAGCGGTTCGCTTTCGCCGTCGAGCGGCCCGTCGAGTTTCATCCGCCGGCGGCTGAATAGGATTTTGCGGGCCAGCGAATAACCGTTGCTATGCAAGCCGCTGGAGGCAATACCGACGAGGACATCGCCCGCGGCAATCGCGCGTCCGTCGAGAATTTTCGACCGCTCGACCACCCCGACGCCGAACCCCGCCAGGTCCAGATGTCCTTTGGAATAAAGGCCCGGCATTTCGGCGGTCTCGCCGCCCAGCAGCGTGCAATCGGCCTGCCGACAGCCTTCGAGAATGCCTTCGAGCACAGCGTTCCACTGCTCGGCCCGCAGTTTGCCCGTCGCATAGTAGTCGAGAAAAAACAGCGGCTTCGCTCCGCAGCAGATGATGTCGTTGACCACCATGGCGACTAGATCAATGCCGATGGTGTTGAGCGTGCCGGCCTGAAGGGCCACCAGCAGTTTGGTTCCGACGCCGTCGGTGGAGCCAACCAGGCAGGGTTCGCGCCAAGCGCCGAGATCGAGCGGGAACACGCCGCTGAACAAGCCGATGCCGGGGACCTTCTGTGCCAGACCGGCGATCAGGCGGTCTTGTTTTTCGATGTTCACACCGGCTTGTTTGTAAGAAATGGTTCGAGTTGTCCTGGCCATGAGCAATCCCCTGGAAGAGAGTCTCGGGTTTGGGCGGACGCAGCGGACATCATGGCCCCTGGTCATTTTGTCCCTGCTGGCCACATCCTGCCTGCTTCGTCCATTCGCTCCATTCCGCCGGCTGCTTCCGGCCGCTCTAAGGCTTTGCGGCCACCCGCACCGCCCGCGCCTCCAGAATCTCCTTGAAATGATTCCGGGGGCGTCCGCCCGGATAATCACCGCTGAAACAAGCCATGCAAAACCCGCCTTGATTGTCAAACACCCTCTCCAGTCCTTCGATGCTGAGAAATTGGAGCGAGTCGGCAGCGATATACGCACGCATGGCTTCCAGATCGCGCGAGCTGGCCAGAAGCTCCTCGCGCAACGGCGTATCAATCCCATAATAACAGGGATTTTTCCACGGCGGACAGCTGAGGCGATAATGGATTTCCACCGCGCCGGCTGCTCGAAGCATCTTGACAATCTTCTGCGCCGTCGTTCCCCGCACAATCGAGTCGTCCACGACCACCAATCGCTTGCCAACCAGCAATTGCTGCAAGGGGTTGTATTTTATCTTGGCGCCAAAGTCGCGGATGGACTGCCGCGGCTCGATAAACGTCCGTCCGACATAGTGGCTGCGGATCAGGCCGATCTCGAACGGGATGCCCGTCTGCTGCGAATAGCCGAGGGCGGCGGGATTCGAGGAGTCGGGAACGGGGACAACCATATCGGCGACCGCCGGATGTTCGATGGCCAGCTGGCGGCCGAGGCGCTTCCGCATTTCATACACGCTGCGGCCGGCAATCACGCTGTCGGGCCGGGCAAAGTAGATGTGCTCGAAAATGCAAAACGACGGCTCGATTCGCGGCTGGATAGGGAATTCGCTACGGATACCCTCGGGACCAATGATCGCCATTTCGCCGGCCTCAAGTTCCCGCACCAGCTGCGCCCCGATGATATCGAATGCGCAGCTTTCCGAGGCAACGACATAGGACTCGCCGAGGCGGCCCACACACAACGGCCGGAACCCGCGCGGGTCTTTGGCCGCAATCATCTGACCCGGCCGCAGAATGAGAAACGAATACGCTCCCCGTATTTGCCGCAAGGCGTCCTTGAGCGCTTCGAGGAAATCGTTCTCTTCGCTGCGGGCAATCAGGTGCAGGAGGATTTCGGAGTCCATGGCGGTCTGAAAGATCGCGCCTTTTCTTTCGAGGCGTTTCTTTAATTCCGCCGCGTTGGTCAGGTTGCCGTTGTGGGCCAGAGCCAGCGATCCGCCCCAGTAGTTCGCCATAAGCGGCTGCGTGTTGCGCGAGGCGCTCGAGCCGGTGGTTGAATAGCGCACATGGCCGATGGCGGCGTTGCCCTTGAGGCCGCTGAGGGTGCTGCGCGTGAAGACCTCCTGCACCAGTCCCTGGTCGGCGTAGTGATACAGACGGTCGCCGTCGGTGGAGCAAATCCCGGCGGTTTCCTGGCCGCGATGCTGAAGGGCATAGAGTCCGAGATAGGCGAGGTTGGCCGCCTCGGGATGGTTCCAGATACCGAAAACGCCGCAAAACTCCTTACGCATGTCGGTCCTCGCTCCGTGAGCGGGTCCGTGGGGATTTTGATGTCAGGGAAAGAAAAAATCCACGTGCCCGCCGCGCGCGCTTGGAAAGCCATCGGCAGGAAGGATGGGCAACGAGAGTGGGATGATCAAATGAATTACGCGGCGGTCAAACGCCCCCGTTGGCCACAATCACTGTTTGGCTGCGACGGCCTTATTCTTGTCTTTTTTGGGCTCAAGCGCCTTGGCGATTTTTTCGATAATGCCGCGAACGACTTCGCTCTGATCGCTCTCCAATCCCAGAATCAGCAGGCGGTCTTTCTGAAACACCAGGGTCTTCTTGCCGTTCCTGGCTGTGAACGTATGCCAAGGGGACTCGCTGGCGACCGAAGCCATGTCCTTCTTGACGGATTCCGTGAAAAGCGCGAGCGCTTTGGCGCAGTCTTCGGGCGCAACATATCGGGCCGCCAAAATGCCCTGCTCGCCGCCGGGCAAATCATAGCCGGCATAGACCGCCTCGGCTTTTGCCGGTTTGCCGGCGCTGGCTTCGAGCAACAAAATGTTGTCAGTGCCCATGAACCAAATCTGGTCGAGCGGATGGCGGTCGTGAATGTAAAGAATGCCGTTGGCGCGGAGTTTCTCTTTGGGCAGCGCGCGCACCAATTCAGGCAGAGGGTGTTGCCCCGGAATTTCCTGGGCGATCGTCCTGGCCACAGCGATCAGGTCTTCCTGGGTTGCACCCTCCTCGCCGACGTCTTTTACCTCGATGCAATAAGGGCCGCGCCAGAGAACGACCATGCCGGGTGAATAGGAAGCCTCGTCGGGCACGGCGATAATCTCGCCGTCGCGCTGGCGCAAGGCCGAATACAGGCCGTAGGCATTGTCGGAGTTGCTGAGGCGATAGACGGCAACCTCGAACTCTTTTTTGCCTTGGGTCAGTTTCATGTGCTCGGAATCCGCATAGGCATAGCCCATGTGGATGTCGGCGAAGCCGTCAATGAGATCGTAAAGTTTTTCGCCCACGACTTTCTGAATGTCCCCCTGCCGCACCCAGTCGCGGATCTGGACTTTGGCCAAAGAAAAGGAAACCAGGTCGGCGGGGCGGGCAATACGGCCCGCGGCAACAAGGGCGGCAGCCAGGGCGCCAATAGCAATCCATCTTTTCATTTTTTCTTGCCTCCTGAAGCGGTATTTAACGGAATGAACTCATAACGGTTTCCTCCGCGTGGCGTCAACAAAAGTTCATTCCCGCGGAGCAGACGAGACGCCGGCAATCCCTGCCGTCGGGTCAGCTGCCGCGCGAGAGCACAGCCCGGGAGTCTGTCGGAGAGCACATGTAGTGCCTGCCTCAGCGGGCCATTGGCGCCGAGAACTCCCCGCGGAAGGAGGCGCTGCAAGGAGGCTTCTGGCAAGTTTTTTCGGCATTGGCCCACCAAAAAAACTTGCCCGCGCTCCTGGCCTGTTGCCAACCTGAGCACAATTCCATTCGGTTCTTTCCCTGAGCCGGATCCTTTGCCGTTAATTGCCAGTACGTCGCCACAGGAGGCTGCTCGTCATGACTCTTCATTCGAACATTCCACGGCTGGCGCTATTCCTTTGTCTTGCCATGGTCATGCAAATTTGTGCCGCCGAGAACTGGCTGCAGTTCAAAGGCGACGCGCGTCATTCGGGCAATGCAGCCGATCGAACGGTCGCCACTCCGCTCGGTCTGGTCGCCGCAGTCCCGCTGAGCGATGCGATCTTCACGGCGCCCGTGGTCGCCGAAGGCCGCGCCTATGTCGTGGACGGCTCGGGTAAGGCCGTCTGCCTCGACGCCGCGACGGGCAAAGTTCTCTGGTCTTACCAAACGCGCGGCGGCAAGATCAACTGCAACAACCTTTCCTCGCCCGCTCTGGCCGACACCTATCTTCACTTCGGCACGATGGGAGGGACCTACTATGTTCTCGATGCCGCAACCGGCGCAGTGGTCCGAGAGATTCCCTGCGGTGAGCCCATTTTCAGCACGCCCGTGGTCGGTAACGGCCGCGTCTATTTTGCGACGCTCGGTTCGCGGATCTATGCGCTCAAGCCCGACGGCACGGTGTGCTGGACCTGGGATTATGTCGTCGAGCGTCTCGGCTTCAAAGGCAACCGCTGGAGCGGAGCCGACTGGCTGGCGCACAAGAAAGGGGAGCGCGTCACGTGGCGCGATCAGTTTGTCTGCGCGCAGGACATCGCCCTCGACGGCAAGACGCTGGTGATCCCCGCCGGCGGCGAGACCCTCTTTCTCGACGATGCCGGTGACCGGGCCGCGCTTCGCGCTGTCGGGCTTGTCCCCAGCTATGCCGGCTCGGAATTGCCCGCCACCTTCGGCCTCAGCATAGGCGAGGACGGCGCGGTCTATCGCCAATGGCACCGGCGGGACAACACCGGCCGGGTCGAGATTTTTCGCCTTCGGGGCGACAAGGTCGAGACCGACTGGGTGCGCGGAACACAGGCCGAGATCAACCGCCCGGAACTGTTGAGTTTCTGCTCTGTGAGCCTTCGCGGCACCGACGTCTACCGATGCCGGCCCGAAGAGGGTTTTGGTTTCTGTAAACATGTGCCGGGCGAGGAACAGCCTCAGTTTCTCGGCGGCTTCCCTTCGATCGCCTCGCCGATTCTTCTGCGCGACAAGGCCGTTTTCGGCGGTCTCGACGGCCGGCTCTATGTCGTTCCGCTCGACGGCAGCCGCAAGGTTTGGTCATTTCCAACGGCGTTCGGGAAAGCAATTACGGCGCCAGCAGCGGTATGCGACGGCCGCATTTACTTCGGCTGCGAGGACGGCTATTTCTACATTCTCGGGCCGGGCGGGTCGGCGCCGCTTCCGACCCGCAATCTCGAACTCGAAAAAATCCGCAGCCCTCTGACCTCCAAACTCGCCGCTCCCCAATACGACTGGTTCACCAACTTCGGCGACCTGCAAAACACCAACGCCAACCGACAGGGCATGGCTCCGCCGTTTGCGATCAAATGGATTCGGCGCTACGAGGGCACTTATAAACACGTACCGGTGTGCGGCGGCGGCCGCATGTATCTCCACACCGCCGAGGGGCAGGTGTTCGCGGTTGAGCAGGAAACTGGCCGACTGCTCTGGCGCAAATACTGGCCCGGAGTCCACCTATCGTTCACCTCGCCGATCTACTACCACGAACGCCTGATCGTCCCGCAGGCCGGCATGCGGCGGTCGCTCCTTCGCTGCCTGAATGCCGCTACAGGCGATCTGCTCTGGGAAGCGCCGTTCACCGGGTCGCCGAGTTGGAGCCGGCAGCAGCCGCCGGTCATCTACAAAAACCTTGGTATCTATATGTTCGGCTCAGGCCGATATGCCGCGCAGGGAACAGAAAAAGCGTATGTTCATAAAGGCACGCCGGTGCCTTCGCCCGACGGCGCGGAGATCATGAGCTGGATTTACACCCACGACAACCCCTACTATCCTTCGGACAATTTACCCTTCGTCCGCGCCTACGACCTCGAAACGGGCAAGGTGGTGTGGACGCGCGAGTTCAGCGAATTCGGCTGCGGCGGCAACGACTCCGGTCTTTGCCTGATGGACGGCAAACTGTACTATTCCACCTTCTTTGGTTTCTCGCCCAGGCCCCGGCAGGGGAAGCCGACTGCGCGCGGCCTGACCGCCGCACTCGAGCCTGAAACCGGCCGCGTCCTTTGGACCACCACCGACTACAGCGTAACCGCGGGGTGCACAATTTCCGGCCGCGACGGGCGGCTCTATCTCGGCGGCTTCAACCGCCCCCATTCTCAAACCCAGGAGCGCTATGTCTGGTGTCTCGATGCCAAAGACGGTTCGCTGATCTGGCAATCGGAACCGGTCGGAAAGGCAGTCAATGTGGTTACGGCAGGGGAAAAGTTCCTGCTGGCTCATGGCTCGACGGGACTGCCTACGCACCTGTTCGACAAGGCGACAGGCAGGATTCTCTCGACGTTCAACAAGGGATATGCCTGCACGCGCTTCACGCTGTCCGAACCTTATATTCTGGGATGCAATATGGATGTGATTGACACGGCCAACGGCAACCGGCTGGTCACGACCGGTCCGTGTCTCGATGCGCGCGATTGCATTGGTGCCATCGCCTCGAACGGCCGATTGTTTTACGCATCGCAGTCCTGCGGCTTGCAGGCCTCGCAGGTTTGGGGCGAGGAAGCGACTGCGCTGGGAAACGTTTGGAAATAGAGTTTTGATGCATCGGCAACAAGTCATTTTGTCTATTTCCAGCAAAAGCATGACATACCCGCGGGGAATATGCTTTGCCGTTGACTTGGCGGCAGCGGCGGGCTAGCAGGTAGCATTCTATTTTGTTGAGTCCTAAAAAAGAGGAAAAATAAGAGCCTCATCCGGAGTGCGAGATCGGGTCTGAACGAAGTTCCCTTTGCAGGTAGCAGGATGAAAACCATAGTCCCCATATTTGCTTTTCCACGCGACCGAGCACGGATCGAGGAGCGGTTTCGATCGGCCGAGGTGCTGGAAGCGCGGCGCTTGCGCGCGGTGGAAAAGATCATCGAGCGAGTGCGGCGCGAAGGCGACCGCGCCCTGGTCGATCTGACGCGGCAGTTTGACGGCATAAGCCTGAGCGCGGCGGAATTGCGCGTGCCGCCAGCGGACCTCGCAGCCGCCTGGCGCGCACTCCCGCCCGCTGACCGCCGTGTTCTGCGGTTGGCCAAACGGCGGATCGAGGCGTTTCACCGGCGCCAGCGGCGCAAATCCTGGACACTGCGCGACGCACTCGGCAGCCGCTTGACCCAGCGCTATCAACCGCTGGAATGCGTCGGTATCTACGTTCCCGGATTTCTGGCCGCTCTGCCCTCGACCGTTCTAATGAATGCCATTCCGGCGCGTGTGGCGGGCGTCGCGCGGTTGGTCATGGCTACTCCACCTGCACGAAACCGCGAGGCCGCGCGCGCGATCTTGGCCGCCGCGCATTTGTGTGGCATCCGCGAGGTCTATCAGGTGGGCGGCGCGCAGGCGGTCGCTGCGTTGGCTTTCGGCACCGCCTCGCTGCCGCGCGTAGACAAAGTGGTCGGTCCGGGCAACATCTACGTCACTCTGGCCAAACGTCTGCTCTATGGGCGGATTGACATAGACTCGATGGCTGGCCCCAGCGAGATTCTCGTTCTGGCCGATTCGACCGCCCGCCCGGAGTTTGTCGCCGCCGACATGATCAGTCAGGCCGAGCACGGTCCGGATTCGGCGGCGCTGTGCATTCACTGCGCCGATGCGGTGTTCTCGCGGCAAATTGTGTCGGCGCTCGAAGAACAAACCGTTGCCGCCCCGCGCTGCGAGCACATCCGCAAGTCGCTCGCGGCCCACGGTGCGATCATCCAGACTGAAACACTCGAACAGGCCATCGGCCTCGCGAACGCCCGCGCACCCGAGCATCTGGCGGTGATGACGCGGCGTCCCCGCGAGACGGCCCGGCGCTTGCGCAACGCCGGTTCGATTTTTGTCGGACCCTGGACGCCCGAGGCCATTGGCGACTATACAGCGGGAACGAATCATACGCTTCCGACCGGGGGGACGGCGCGCTTTTTCTCCCCGCTGTCGGTGGATGATTTTCTGCGCTTCAGCAACGTCGTCGAACTGACCCGCCGCGGCGTCGAGCGCCTCGGACCGCCGACCATCCGTTTCGCCGAAATGGAAGGCCTCTATGGCCACGCCCAAGCCGTGCGCGAGCGCCTGAAACTGCGGTGACTCCACCGATGAAAGGCACAGGAATCCCATCTGTCCGACTTGTCTGACCTGTCCGACTCGTCTGACCTTTCTGACGCGTCCGACCTATCCGACTCGTCGAACAATACTATCTCCCTAATCCCTCTACCGAGGAACCTCTCTCATGCCCATTGCCATCAACCGCCATTTGACCCGACTCAAAGCTTATGTGCCCGGCGAACAGCCGACCGAGCCCGGATGGATCAAGCTCAACACTAACGAAAATCCCTATCCGCCGGCGCCCGAGGTGACCAACGTTCTGCGCCGCTTCGATCCCGAGCGCGCCCGGCGCTATCCGCCGCCCGATTGCACCGCGTTGCGCAAGGCCATCGGCGCCGCACTCGACTGGCCGGCCGACGGCGTCCTGATCACCAACGGATCCGACGAAGCGCTGCGCGTGCTGGCCCATGCGTATCTGAACGCCGGCGACCGCGTGGGCATGCTCTGGCCGACCTATAGTTACTATCCGCTGCTGGGTGCATTGTTCGGCGCAAAGACCGTCCGGTTCAAAGCGGGCCGCAGCGGCGAATGGCCCGCAACCCGTCTCGATCTGCGCGGCATCCAACTGTTCTTTCTGGCCAATCCCAATCCGCCATTCGGCACGTTCTATGAACCGGAGCGCATCGAGGAACTGGTGCGCGCCAACCGCCGCACGCTGTTTGTGATTGACGAGGCCTACAAGGAATTTGCCGGCGCCGACTGCATGAATCTGCTGCGGCGCTATGACAACGTCGTTCTGACACGCACCTTTTCGAAGAGCCACGCATTGGCCGGACTGCGCGTGGGCTTCGTGCTGGCGCACCCCGCGCGGATGGCCCCGCTCCTGGTCGTATGCGACTCCTACAACGTCAATGCGATGAGCCAGCTGGCGGGACTGGCGGCGTGGGAGGCCGCCGACTACTACCGGCGGCGGACAATGCGCATTGTGACCGAACGCGAGCGCACGGCGCGGCGGTTGCGGGAGTTGGAATTTGATGTTTTGCCATCGCAGGGCAATTTCCTTTTCGCGCGCCACAGCAACGCCAAACGGCTTTTCCTCCAGCTGAAAGAGCGCCGAATTCTCGTTCGTTATTTCGACACACCCGAAACGCGCGACGGGCTTCGCATCACCATCGGCACGCGCCGACAAATGGACGCATTGATCGCGGCTCTCCGCGAAATATTCGAGCAGCGATAGATTCGCTGTTGTACAACCCCGCGGAAGCGGCAACTTTCCTTCCCGAAAAAGTTTTGGGCGGCCGTTCGAGGCCGCCCAAGGCAGTCCGTGGACTGTCGTTTGCGGAACGGAAGTTCCTTACTAAGACTTGACGAACAACCGCCGCTCAGGTACACTTCAACGCAAATTTACGCACAATATATCCCGAGCTTGTCAAGGAGAATTTTACCATGCATGAGCAGATTTCGCCCTCTCTGGCTACTACCCCGCATATCCTCGCTCTCGACATCGGCCCGCAGTCCATCGGCTGGGCTCTGCTTCGCGCCCAGCAGGATGAGGAAGGGGGCTGGGAGCCGACGGCGATCGTGCGGACGGGCGTCCGAGTTTTTGAAGCCGGCGTCGAAGGCGACATCGAGCAGGGCAAGGACGTCTCGCGCGCCGTGGACCGCCGCACGGCGCGTCTGGCCCGGCGCCGCCTCGACCGCCTCGCCCGCCGCCTCAACGCGCTCCATGCCATTCTGCGGCGTGCGGGCCTTTTGCCGCAGATGAACCTTCCGCCGCATCCGGCCGCCCCCGCCTCGCGCAAACGCACCGCCGGCGAGCGCCGCGAATACCGCATGGCCCTCGCCCAGGCGCGCGACCGCTCGCTGGCCGAAATGGACAAAGTGCTTACAAAAAAATGGCAGGAGCGGCTCCGTCTCGAGGGCGCGCCGCCCGAACGAATCGCCCTCGTTCCCCACACGCTCCCCTATCTGCTCCGCGCCCGCGCGCTCGACGAGCCGCTTTCGCCGCACGAACTCGGCCGCGCCCTCTATCATCTCGGCCAGCGGCGCGGCTTTTTGAGCAACCGCAAATCCGCGCCGAAACAAGATGAAGACCTCGGAAAGGTCAAAGGCGACATTGCGAAACTGGCGCAGGAGATTCAGCAAAGCGGCGCTCGAACCCTGGGCGAGTTCTTCGCCTCCTGCAACCCCCACGAGCAACGCATCCGCAACCGCTGGACCGGCCGCGAAATGTATGCGCATGAGTTCGAAGAAATCTGGAAGAAGCAACAACAACACCACCCCGGCCTTCTGACCGAGGATCTCGAGAAAAGCCTCCGTCGCGCGATTTTCCACCAGCGCCCCCTTCGAATCCGCAAGGAATTCCTCGGCAACTGCGAGTGCGAAAAGGGCCGCAAGCGCGCCCCGCTCGCTCTTCTCGCCGCCCAGCGTTTCCGCCTGCTCCAGATGGTCAACAACACCCGTGTAAAATCCAACGGTCATGAACGTCCGCTCACGGCCGACGAGCGCGCCCGCCTGATCGCAGCTCTCGAACGCGACGGCGACCTCGAGTTCTCCAAAGCCCGGAAACTCCTCGGCCTCGCCCGAACCGACAAATTCAACTTCGAGGAAGGCGGCGAAAAGCGCTTCCTCGGCAACCGCACCGCCGCCAAACTGCGCGCCATCTTCGGCGACCGCTGGGACCAATTCACCGACGCCGAGCGCGACGCCGTCGTGGCGGACTGGCTCAGCATTCAGAAAGACTGGGTGCTGGAAAAACGCGGCCGCACCCGCTGGGGGCTCGACTCGCAGAAGGCCAAAGAATTCGGTGCCCTCCAACTCGAAGACGGCTACTGCCGCCTGTCGCGCCAAGCCCTTGCCAAACTCCTGCCCCGCATGGAAGCCGGCGAACATTACGCCACCGCCCGCTTCGCCGTCTATGGCTCCGACTACGCCGGCCGCCCGCTCGACGAACTGCCGCCGGTGCTGAAAGCCCTGCCGGAGCTTCGCAATCCGGCGGTCAGCCGCGCCCTGACCGAACTGCGCAAAGTGGTCAACGCCATTCTCCGGCGCTACGGCAAGCCCGCCGTTGTCCGCATCGAACTGGGGCGCGACCTTCGCAACAGCCGCGACAAGCGGGTCAAAATCTGGAAGAAAAACCGCGAGAACGAAAAAGCACGCGAGCGCGCCGCACGCAAGATCCTCGACGAAACCGGCAACGCCAACCCCTCCCGCGCCGACATCGAAAAAGTCCTCCTCTTCTGGGAGTGCAACGGCGTGTGCCCCTACACCGGAAAGCACATCCCCTTCAGCAACCTGTTCAGCCCCAACCCCCAGTTCGATGTCGAACACATTATCCCCTTCAGCCGGTCGCTCGACAATTCGTTCCTCAACAAGACCCTCTGCGACGTCGAAGAAAACCGCACCCGGAAAGGCAATCGAACTCCCTGGGAAGCCTATCACGGCGACCCCCAGCGCTGGAGTGAAATCCTCGACCGCGTCCGGCAATTCACCGGCGAGGCCGCGCGCGAAAAACTCCGCCGCTTCCAACTCGAACGCGTGGACAGCGTGGACGACTTCGCCTCGTTCCAACTCAACGACACCCGCTATGCCACCAAGCTGGCCAAAGCCTACATCGGCCGCCTCTACGGCGACGAGGCCCCTCGCCGCGTCCAAGCCTCGCGCGGCCAGATCACGGCCATCCTGCGCAACGAACTGAGGCTCAACTCGATCCTTGGCGACGGCGGCGAAAAGAATCGCGAAGACCACCGCCACCACGCCGTGGACGCCATCGCCATCGCATTGTCCGACCGCAAGATCGTAAAGATGCTCAGCGACGCCGCCGCCCGCGCCTGGCAGGAACGCCGCCGCCGCTTCGCCCCCATCCAGCCGCCCTTCGAGGGCTTCCTCGACGCCGCACGCCAAAGCATCGCCGACATCATCGTCTCCCACCGCGTGTCAAAAAAAATCAGCGGGCCGCTTCACGAAGACTCCATCTATGGCAAGGAACGGTTGGACGAGAATGGACAGCCCTGCATTCACATTCGCAAGCCGCTGAAGGACCTGAAACAGGCCGACCAGATCGAGGCGATCGTGGACCCGCGAATCCGCGACATTGTCCGCGCAAAACTCGAGGAACTCGGCGGCGACCTGAAGAAATTCGAAAACCCCGAAAACCATCCCTATCTGGTGACAAAGACCGGCGACCGGATCCCCATTCACAAAGTCCGCATTCGCGACCGCCGGTCGGTGGTCTCCATTGGCCGCGGGCCCTCCGAACGTCGCGTCTGGCTGCGCAACAACCACCATGTCGAAATCATCGAAGTCCGCGACAAGAAGGGCACTCCCAGGTGGGAAGGGCGCATGGTGACCCTGTTCGAGGCCGTGCGCCGGATGAAGGCCGGCGAGCCCGTCGTCTGCCGCGATCACGGCGAAGGCACCCGCTTTGTCTTCTCGCTGGCACATGAGGAGGTTGTTCTCTTGAAAACAGACTCAAACGCCCAGCCGGAACTTTGGCTTGTCAGCAAGTTTTCGGAAGACGTAAAAGGAAATATAAACATTACTTTTCGCCGATTATGGGATGCTCGACTTGCATCGGACCTGCAAAAAATCAAAGGCGGGTATTTGCGAAAAACTCCAAATTCACTCCGCGATTGCGAGCCGCGCAAAGTCGCCGTGACGCCGCTTGGCGATGTGCGCTGGGCCAACGACTGATCGCCCAGGCCGCCGTGCACTTGCCCCGCGGCAAACTGAAGTTTGAACTACGAACAGCAAACTGAAGTTTGAACTACGAACAGGGGCTGGGCAAATTCGCTTGTAGTTCACGCTTCAGCGTGCCGTTCGTAGTTCACGCTTCAGCGTTCTCTGCTTTCCCAAAAACGGCAACCTAAAGGTTGAACTCCATACGAAGGTTCGTAGTTCACGCTTCAGCGTGCCGTTCGTAGTTCAAACTTCAGTTTGCTCTTGCATCTCATCCCTCAGTCTTTCATAATAGATTTCCAGCTCACCCTTCGAGGTAACCCGTATGTATGAATGGCGAAAAATGACATGGCAACAACGCGCCAAAGCCCTCGTGCGGCGCCAAAAACAGCACGCCCCGATGCATAGCCCCGCCCACCTCGACCTCGGCGCTGCAACTTACCACCTGTCCGCCGCCTGCTATGAACATGCCCCAATCCTCGGCACCCCTTCCGACCGCATGGAAGCATTCACCGCCGCACTCCTGCAGACCCTCCATGCGGTCGTCCACGACATTCACGCCTGGTGCGTCTTGCCGAACCATTATCACCTGCTCGTGACCGCGCCCGATCTGGCAGGAATCCGAGCCGCCCTCCGCTTGCTTCACGGCCGGGTCGCTCACCAATGGAACGGCGATGACGGCACGCGCGGTCGAAAAGTCTGGTTCAACTGGACCGAGCGTTTCATCCGCTCGGAGCGGCATTTTTGGGCAACCATGAACTATATTCATCACAACCCCGTTCACCACGGGTATGTCCGCCGCTGGCAGGAGTGGCCGTTTTCGAGTGCGGCAGCATTTCTCGAAACCGTCGGCAGGGATGAGGCCGAGCGCATCTGGCAATTTTATCCCATTTGGGACTACGGCCAAAAATGGGATCCTCCGAAGGGAAAACCAACGCCCAACACCTAAAACACAGAATCATCTTCTCCGTACGGAGTTCAACCTTTAGGTTGCCGTACGGAGTTCAACCTTTAGGCTGCCGTATGGAGTTCAACCTTTAGGTTGCTTTTTT
>JADFCW010000132.1 GCA_017161705.1 Candidatus Sumerlaeota bacterium
AAGATTTCTCAGGATGCCTCCAACACCACCGCGCCGTATCCAGCGGCGTGGGGCTATATTCCGGGGATTGTGCCGTTTGCCTCGCGCAACAACGGAACGGTGGCCAACCGGCCGATTCTAACGGTCAAGGCCTACATTCCGTTCACCCTGGGAGCGCAGCACTGGGAGCTCTACCGCTGAGCGCGGGTGCCTGAACGCTGTTGCGCCGATGGGGGCGCGGATGGAACAACCTCGAGGGGCGGGTGATCTCCACATCACCCGCCCTTTTTTCATGCATGGGCGGCATGGATAAAGAGAGGGACGGCGCCGGACCTTTGGACAATAGATGCGGAAGGAGAAGGTTATAGCCGCAGGATTCGTGCGCCGTCGTCCGAGCGGCAGAGAAAGACGTAGGCACGGTCGCGGAATTCGGGATACTTCGAAAGATAGCGCTGCCGAATGCATGTTGCAGTCTCGGCCGCATTTTCCGGCTGGACGAGCGCCAGACAGCAGCCGCGAAAGCCCGCCCCGCTGAACCGCGCGCCGTAAACCCCGGGAGTTTCGATCAGTATCCGATAGAGGTCAATTAGAGGCGGCGCGCCGCATTCGTAGTTCACGATTGAACTTTCGCCGGAGGCAGTAATAAGCCGGCCGAAAGTTGTCAAATCGCCGTTGCGCCATGCGGCAACGCCTTGGGCAACGCGCTCGACCTCGGAGAAAAAATGCGCGGCGCGGCGTGCGGGGGCTCCCCTGAGCAAATGTTTATGCGCCAAATACTCTGCAGGCGCAACATGGCCCAGAAGCGGCGGACGGTGCGAGGCCATCGAATCCGACAAGGGGGGAGAGGTTCTGCGGGCTGCTTCGAGCAGGACCGCTGCGGCTTCGGCGCATTCGGCCACGCGCCGGTTATAGTCGGTTCCGACGAGCGCTTTCTGCAATCCGGAAAAAGCAATCAGGATGACAAAATCGGGCATGGCCGGCGGGCGCGGAATCCGCTCATACTGAACGGTCGCGCAGTCCACCCAGGTCAGGTGATCGCGCCGCGAAAGCAGAATGGCCGACTGGTCCAGAATCCCGTTGCGCAAACCTAAATACCCATTTTCGATAGCCTGATCCAGAAGGATATTCTCTTCCGCAGGTACTGCCAGTTCGTTGACATCCTCGAGTGCAAGCAGATAGGCCACGCCAACGGCTGCCGACGAGGAGAGCCCGCCTTCGCTGACACTGCCGGCGGTGATTCCGACCAGGCCGCGACTGAGCCGATACGTTTGCTGAAGCGCGCGCGCCGCGCCCCGCGCCAAGTTGCCCCAATCGCCCGGCTGCGCATCGGGAATCGCGTCCAGCGGAAAATGCACTTCGCCCGGAAAATTCAGACTCTGCAGCCGAACCTCGCGCACTTCGGTCGGCGCATAGGCCAAATAGACGCCGCGGTCGAGCGCCAGCGCCGTTACCGGCCCCAGCTGATGATCAATATGCGCGCCCAGCGGGCAGATTCGGTAGGGTGAAAAAACGAATCGGACGTTCGCCGGCGGAACCCCAAAACGCCCGCTCATCGCCTCCCGCAAAGTATTCAATGGTTGGATTTCCATGGTTTCGATGTTCTCTTTATCTCGATTGGAACAGCGAAAGGATAGCGTTGGGGCTGCGGCAATTGTCAATACGTCAAAAGTTCCCGTTGACCGTTGCTATTAGGCTTTTCACAGTTTTCGCCAGTGTGTCCGGATTATTGGGACCTTCTGCCGGTTTCTGCAACGGATGCGCCGACGGGTACATCTGCCGCTTTGCGGGATTCTCCGGATCACGGCCTACCGCAAATATTCCTGGAGGAAGACGCGCCATGGGCGGCTTTTTTGGCGTCATTTCGAAAAACGATTGTGTCCCGGATTTGTTCTACGGTACCGACTACCACTCGCACCTGGGCACTAGCCGCGGCGGCCTCGCCGTCAAAAACGGCGATGGCATCCAGCGCCACATCCACGACATCACCACCACGCAGTTCCGTTCGAAGTTCGAGTTCGACATCAAACAAATGCACGGGCGAAGCGGCATTGGGGTGATCAGCGATTACGAGTCGCAGCCCCTGATCATCGGCTCGCATCTGGGCGTCTATGCGATTGTGACCGTGGCCGCCGTCAGCAATCTTGCCGAGCTGGCCCGCGGGGCCTTCGGCAATCGCGCCACTCATTTCTCCGAAATGAGCGATCTCGGCATCAACCCCACCGAGGTTGTGGCCACATTGATCAACCAGGGCGGCTCGTTTGCCGAGGGAATTCAGATCGCCCAGCAGACGGTTCGCGGTTCGTGCAGTATTCTCCTTCTTACGGACGAGGGCCTCTACGCCGCCCGCGACCGGCTGGGCCGGACGCCGGTGGTCATCGGCGCAAAGGAAGGCGCCCATGCCGCCGCCGTGGAATCCTGTTCCTTTCCCAACCTGGGCTATGAAGTGAAACGCTATCTGGGGCCGGGTGAAATCGTTCGCCTGACGCCCGAAGGTGTCGAGCCAGTCCAGGCGCCGGGCGGCCGAATGCAGATTTGCGCGTTCCTGTGGGTGTATTTCGGATTTCCCGCCTCCTGCTACGAGGGAATCAATGTGGAAGAAGTCCGCTACCGGTGCGGCATGGCGCTGGCCCGGCGCGACAACGCCCAGGTGGATTTTATCGCCGGCATCCCGGACTCGGGCACCGGCCATGCGATCGGTTATGCCACCCAGTCCGGCATTCCCTATCGCCGCCCGTATGTGAAATACACACCGACATGGCCGCGCAGTTTCATGCCGCAGGATCAGGCCGTCCGCGATTTGGTTGCCCGGATGAAACTCATTCCCATTCGCTCCATGATCGAAAACAAGCGAATTCTCTTCTGCGAGGATTCCATCGTGCGCGGCACACAGCTGAAGGATGCCATCCGCATCATCTATGACTATGGCGCAGCCGAGGTGCATATGCGTCCGGCCTGTCCCCCGCTGGTGTTCGGGTGCAAGTTCCTCAATTTTTCCCGCTCCAAGTCCGAGCTCGATCTCGCCGGACGCAAGGCTATTCTGGAAATCGAGGGCAAGGCCTCTGTGGACCCCGCCGACTACATCAATCCCGATTCCGACAAGCATGCGGCCATGGTCGAGCGCATCCGCCAGCGCATGGGGTTGACCTCTCTCAAATACCAGAGGCTCGAAGACCTCGTCAGCGCCATCGGTCTTCCCAAAGATCGGCTGTGTACCTATTGCTGGGACGGCGCGGAGCACGCCGACTGGTAGCACCGGGCCAAGAAGCGCTTGCGCATGAAACGCCCGATTGTCGCTGTAACGCTCTGCTATGCAGCCGGCTTGGCTGTCGGCTCGCTCCTGCGCATACCGCCTCTTGCCGCACTGTCGCTGATCGCCCTGATCGTGATCAGCCAAATCGCGGCTTTGGCGCGGAACCGGCCCGCCGTTGATGCCCTGCTGTTTACCGCAATCTTTCTGATTGGCACGATTCAGGCCTACCGGCTGGACGCGGCCCTGCGCGAGGCTCGGAGAATCGTCGCCGAACTGGAAAAACACCCGACTGTCCGCCTCGAAGGCCGTCTCGTCTCCACAGAGCGCAACGACGGACGGCGGTTCGTATTCCGACTCGCCGACTGCCGTTTGTCGCCGCCCGGCGGCAACGCTGTCGCCCTGCCGGCGTTCGTGCATCTGTCCTGCTCCGGCGAAGCGTTCATGTCCCTCAGCGCTCAACCGCCCCTGCCGGGCGACACCGTGCATGCCGTGGGTGCCTTGAGATCGCCGCCCGACTTGCGCAACCCCGACGTGTTCAACTATCGCGCCTGGCAAGAACGGCGCGGCATTGCTGCAAACATGTCGGTGCGCTCCGCCGATGCCGTGGTGTTCTCGCCTCCCAGCGGCCGGCGATCTTTTCGCGACATCCTGGCGGGTGCGGGCGAGCGGTTGCGCCGGTATGCCGAACGAACGTTTGACAGCGTCATGGACGCGCGGTCCGCGGCGCTGAATCGTTCGATTTTCCTCGGCCAGACGGAACGGCTCGACCGCGCCGTCCGGCGCGATTTCACGCAGTGCGGCCTCGCCCATATCTTCGCGGTCAGCGGACTGAATGTGGCCATGGTCGCGTGGGTGCTCGACACCGTTCTGCGTCTGTTTCAGATGCGGCCGACCCGCAGGTCTGCCGTCTTGATTCTCTGCTCCGTGGGCTTTTGCGCCATGGTGGGATTCCAACCGTCGGTTGTCCGCGCCACCGTGATGTTCTGCGCCCTGATGCTGATCCCGTTCCTGCGCTATAAGATTGAACCGATGAGCGCGCTGGCCGCGGCGGCGTTGGTCCTGTTGGGATTGACGCCCCGCGCCCTTTGGGATGCCGGATTTCAGATGTCCTTCCTCTGCATGCTGTCCATCATCCTGCTGAAATCCCCGCTCGATGCATGGTGGAGTCTGGATGCAGAGCGGGGCTCGGAGCGGCGAAAGCGGTGGGCGCGAGTTTGGAACCATCGCTTCCTGCCGGGCCTGACCATTTTGCTGGCCGCGCAGATCGGCGCGATTCCCTTGCTGGCGGGCTTGTTTCACATGCTTCCATTGACGGGGCTGGCGGCCACCGTGCCGGCCGCCCCTCTGGTGTGGGCCGTCATGGCCGGCTCGCTGCTCCTTCTGGGAGTATCGGTATTTGTGCCGCCGCTGGTTATGTGGATCGGCAATGCCCTCGAGTTGTTTAATCATTCTTTGCTATGGATAGTGCGCGAAGCGGCGAGGAACTTTCCTCTTGCCGCCGTCTTTATGCCGGCATGGCCGGTATGGTTTATCGTGTTATACTACGCATTTCTATACGGCTGGGTCGTTTTGCCGCATGCACCGTCGCCCTTTTTCGAGAAAAAGCAACGGGCGCGCCTCGCTCTCGGGGCGGCTGTCATCGCGGCCGTTGTCGTTTGGGCGCCAATTGTTCTCCGGTCGCTGAATGCTGCGCCGCTTCAAGCAACTTTTCTCGACGTCGGCCAGGGCGACTGCTGTGTGGTCGAACTGCCCGGCGGGGCAACCGTGCTCGTGGATGCCGGCGACTACTCCGTGCGCGCAGGCGAACGCATGGTCGTGCCGTTTCTCGAATCGCGCGGCATTGACTACCTCGATGCAGTCATCGTTACGCATCCGGACGCGGACCATATCGGCGGCCTGCCGGCCGTGTTCAACGATCTCGTGGTCGAATGGCTGCTCGAAGGCCCGGCGATCAATCCGACGTCCATCTATCAACGCCTGACCGATGCTGCCCGACGAGAAGGCGCCCGGCAGGACCGGGTGTTTGCAGGCGACAGGATCGAAATGCCGTCGGGGGCGCAAATCCGCTTTCTTCATCCGCCGCGCCAGGCCGCCTACTCGCAACGCAACAACCTCTCGCTGGTCCTGAAAATCGAGGCTGGTTCCTGCTGGATTCTCATCGCCGGCGACATCGAGGCGGAAGCCGAGCGCGATCTGCTGGCGTCCGGCGCCGATCTCGCCTGCGATGTCTTGAAGGTCGCTCATCACGGTGCGGCCTCCGCCACCTCGGACGCCTGGATCGCTCGCACCCGGCCGCGCCTGGCCGTGATCTCCTGCGGCGCCGGAAACCCCTTCGGCCATCCATCGCCCGAAGTCCTCGAGCGCCTGACCAGCGCCGGCGCCACTGTTCTCCGCACCGACCGGGACGGGGCGATTTCGATTCACACCAGCGGCCGAACGTTGCACTGGCGCGCCGAAGGCAAGCCATAGCCCACAGCTCAAATTGAGTTAGTGTGGAACGAGTTTGGTGTGCAAAAAGTGCCTTCACGACCATCCAGAGATTTCGCAATTTTGACAGATAATTGAAAATACGTTTCTTGAATCGGAGTGAATCTGTATAAATTATTTGCGAGGGGCCGCTCGCAGGCTGCTTCCTCCAAGTTGCTTTTTCACGAAACAGTTCCGCAAAATCATCTTGGCATCATCTTTCATCCGGAAGGTCGGCCAGTGAATCGGCCGGGCGTGGCCTGGTCGCGCCGCATAGATTGCATTTTTGGAAGGCTTTTCCTATGCAAATAGTTGCTTTTGCATTGCGAACGCTCCGAAACCACCCGACCCGCGCTTCTTTGGTCGTTCTGTTTCTGGCGCTTGCTGCTTCGATGACGTGGTTTTTCGACGAAGGCCACGAGGTTGTTCTTCCTTTTCGCGTCAAAGTGGTCGAGCCCGGCGTGATTGTCCGCGGAGCCCGCCAAAGCCCATGGGTCCTGCGCCGCGTGCTCCGCAAGTACGGCATTCGGACCATTATCAACCTCGACGACCGCGTTCTGGAGCGTCAAGCCCTCGACCGCGCCGACGCCGATCCCTACGCGAAGGAAAAGGCCATTGCCGCAGAAATGGGCGCTCGCTATTTCGGCTTCATCTGGCAGGGTTCAGGCATCGGCCCTTATGAGGAATACGACATGGTGGCCGACGTTTTGGCTTCCAGCGAGACGCGGCCTGTTTTTGTTCATTGTGCAGCGGGCCAGAAACGAACCAACGCCGCTTTGGCCGCTTACTGGATTCGGCACAAGGGATATTCTTTGGAACAGACCGTCGAGGGGCTCAAAACCTATGGATTGATTCCGGAGCGAAAACCGGATTTTATGAAACATCTGACGGGCTACTTCGACCATACACGACGGCATCCGCGGCCCAGTCCGCCTGTTGCACTGCCTTCTGCCTATCCGAATCCAATGGAGACGGGGCCGGCGCGGCAGGATTGAAATTCACCGGAGCCGCCTCTATCGGAAGCAGTCCGCGGTCCGGTTTCCTCTTGAAAAACCGAAAGGCATTTGGGGAGAAACTTGACCGATGCAGACCGGCAAGAAGGAAACAGGAAGAGCATGCGCGTTCTGGTAATTGAAGACGAAGTCCGCCTGGCCGAGCACCTGCAGAAGGCGCTCAAAACCATCCCCTCCTTTGTCGTGGACCTCTCTCACGACGGTGAGGACGGGCAGTTTATGGCCGAAACCAACGATTACGACCTGATCGTCCTCGATCTTATGCTTCCCGTGCGCGACGGTCTGACCGTGCTTCGCAATCTCCGCGCAGCCGGCAAGACCACGCCTATCCTGATTCTCACCGCCCGCCGCACCAAAGAGGATATCATTCGAGGGTTGGACTACGGCTCCGACGACTACCTCACCAAACCCTTTGATATGGGCGAGTTTCTGGCCCGCTGCAAAGCACTGGTTCGCCGGCACCACGGACGCCCCGATCCGATCATTCAAGTTCACGATTTGATCATCGATACCCGCACGCACATTGTCCGGCGGGGAAACAAAGAGCATTTTCTCCCCGCCCTCCAATACCGCCTGCTCGAATACCTTGCCTATCGGCAGGGCGCCGTAGTCTCCAAAACGGAGATTCTCGAGCATCTTTATGATTACAACTGGGAAAAATTCTCGAACGTCATCGAGCACTATATTTATGAACTCCGGCGAAAAATTGACGACGGGTTCGAGGTCAAGCTGCTTTACAGCATCCGCAACCACGGCTATATGTTGAAAGGTCCCGCTGCATGTCCCGATGGTCGCTCCGACTCCGCATCCTGATTCTGACTCTGGCGGTCGAGACCGCCACGTTGGTCTTCTTCGGGGCCGTTGCCTACAACCGCTCGCGCAAGCAGCTGCTCGATTCGCTGGACGACCAAATTCGCGACGAGATCGAAACCATTGTCCAGCTGGCGGGAATGGAAGCCGGTGAAGGCGGCCCGGAATCCCCTGCGGCCAGGGATTTATTGCGGCTGTTCAGCACCGAACGGAGCATCCTCTTTCAGATCCGCGCCCTCGACGGCCGCGTCCTCGTTCAGTCGCCTCGCCTCAACGGCGAGGGGCTTGTGATCCCCCAGGAACTTCTCAGCGCACTTCTGCCCGGCGAAGGCGACTTTCTCGACTTGCGGTGGCGGGACAACGTCTATCGGACTCGCATCGCGCGCGAGGCGGTTCAACTGCCTTCCGGCAAACAGGAATTCTTCGCCGTGGTCGCCAAATCGCGCCGCGATGTCAACGGCCGCCTCGAACGCCTTCTCAAGTATAATTCGCTCATCGGCGCGACCACGCTGGTGGTCTCCGCCATCGCCCTCTGGATCGTCGCCGGCATCGGTCTGGCTCCCGTCCGCCGGCTGTCGGGCGAGGTCGAATCCGTGGCGCCGCGCCACCTGGACTATCGCGTCCAGTGCGACCAGCTGCCGTCCGACCTGCGCACGCT
>JADFCW010000133.1 GCA_017161705.1 Candidatus Sumerlaeota bacterium
GCGTCTCGCCCAAGCCTTCGCCCATGAAAAACAGTTTGTCGCAGACGCCGCCCACGAGCTGTGCACGCCGATCGCCCTTCTCAAGTCCAACATCCAATCCGCGCTTCTCAGCCCGCCCGATCCGGTCGCCGACCGGAAAAGTCTCGAAGAGCTTCTTAGCGACGTCGAGCGGCTCGAACACCTCACCAACTCGCTGTTGGCTTTGTCGGAGGCCGAGGCTGCCGGCGGCGCACGCGCCGAACGCGAAGCCATCGAATTGCCTGTCTATCTCGAATCCCTTGTCGCCCAATACGAACCGGTGGCCGGCCAGGCCGGCGTCACACTTGTGCTCGAGCCTGTGCCTTCGGTCACACTGGAGGCCGACCGCACGATGCTCGACCGCGTCCTGGGCAATCTCATTGACAACGCGATCAAGCACAACCGCCCGGGCGGGAAAGCCGTTGTCTCGGTGCGCGTACTCGAACGCGCTGTGGAATTCCACGTTGCCGACACCGGCCCGGGTGTGCCGCCCGAAGACGCCCCGAAACTGTTCGAGCGCTTCTTCCGTGTGGACAAGTCGCGTTCGCGCCGGCGCGGCGGCGCGGGACTCGGTTTGGCCATCGCCAAATCCCTTTGCGATGCGCAGGGAGCGGAAATCTGCTATCGGCCGGGCGAGACCTGCGGCAGTGTGTTTGTGGTTCGAATCCCGCGAACCGAACCGGCGCCGACGGATTGAAATCCCCGCCGTCGAAGGCCTCGCAGAAACTGTCCCGCACGCGACCCGACCCTATTCAGTGCTTTTCGCAAAGTCTTTCGCTTGCATCCGCCCGACCTCTTCCCTCATCCTTACCGCGCAAGGGTAAAGCCCATCCCGAGCATGGAGAAGAAAGCGATGATGCGCCGAAAGGATTTGCGATTGGCGGGCCTGATCGTGCTGGCCCTGCTGAGCGCGTCGGGCCGTCTGATGGTGGCCCGGGATGCTGACTCCGCCCGCAACTATGTCGTCGTTTGCCGCGACGCCGGCGCCGGCGGCTATGAGGCCTTTCCCGATCTTTGCCGCACGGCCGATGGCGAACTGCTCTGCGTCTTCTACGCCGGCTTTGCCCATGTGTCCCTGCCCAGCTACGGCCCGCAAGGCAAACTGCCCCCTGAATGTCCCAACGCCGGCCGAATCTGCCTGACCCGAAGCCGCGACAACGGCAAGACGTGGTCGCCGCCGACCGTCGTGATTGACACCCCGCTCGACGACCGGGACCCCTCGATCGCGCAGCTGCCCGACGGCACCTTGCTGTGCAATTACTTCGCCCACCAACCAGGAAAAGGCGGCAAGGGTTATCAGTTTGTTCATTCCGCCCTGGTGCGCTCGCGCGACGGCGGCCGGACGTGGAGCGCGGAGCAGCGGCTGTTCGATCAGTGGGCCTGCAGTTCGCCCATTCGACGGCTGTCCGACGGCCGGCTCGCACTGCCCCTCTATCTTGCCGTTCCCAGCCGCGCGAAAGGCGAGGGCTACGGCGGGATTTCGTTTTCGACCGACGGCGGCCGCACGTGGTCGGACCCTGTTCCCATCGGCAAAGACGGACCCGTCAAGCTGGCGGCGGAGCCGGACATCGTGGAGTTGCCGAATGGCACACTCCTGGTGGGACTTCGCGCGGCGCTCGGCGAGCGGTCGGCGGCTTTTGCCCGCTCGCGCGACGGCGGCCGCACGTGGTCGCGCCCCGAACCCATGGGCTTCCTCGCCCAGTCCATTTATTTCCTTCTGACCCGCAAGGGGATTCTGTTGATGGGCCACCGCCTGCCGGGAACCAGCCTGCACTACAGTCTGGATGGGGGGGAGACATGGAGCGCCAATGTGCAGCTGGCTCCGAGCGGCGGCGCCTATCCGAGCATGGCGGAGTTGCCCGACGGTTCGATCTACTGCGTGTATTATGAGGAGGGGCCGCAGAGCGATATTCGCGGGATGCGGTTCACCGTGGATCCTTCCGGCGTGCGGATTCTGCCGCCGGAAACATGGTAGGTGGGCGTTCCGCCGCCGGCTGGGCCCGGGGCTCGCCTGCGGGTGTTTCCTTTGCGTCTCATATCTTCTTTCCTACAGCTAAAATGTTTTTGGAAAAGAGCCGCGTGGTCGGGCGGCCATAAAGCCAAAACAGGATCCGCCACTGGAAGTTCATGAGAGCAGCAATTGCCCGCGCAGCCAGGTGCAGCGGATGCCACGGCCGGGTGTAGATGTGTACCGGAAAGACCCGCACCGGCGCGAAACCGGCGACGCGCAGCAGCTGCGCGAGACTTTCTTCCGAGTAAAGGGTCTCGTGCGTCAAATCTATGGCCAGCGAGTGGGCGCCGAGAATCGGATTGGCCGCATTGACCGTCTTGATCAGAATGACGCCGTTGGGGCGGAGAGCGCGCCAGCCGGCGTCGAGCAGCGCGAGCGCTTCGGGCTTGCTCAAGTGCTCGATGAGATCATTGAGGACCAGCGCGTCGTAGAATTCCGGACGGGCGGAAAGAACCTCCGCCGCCTCGCCCTTTTCCACCGGCTGATTGCGTGCGCGGCAATAGTTGACGGCCTCGTCGCTGCGGTCAACGCCGGCGGCATTGTCGTAGCCTTCGAGCCGCAAAAACTCCAGAAACTGCCCCATGCCGCAGCCGAGGTCGAGAATGCGCGCGCGACGGTCGGACGGAAGGTGGCGCAGATAGTTGGAGCGAAAATAGCGGTTCCACATCGCCTGATCGCGCTGCGCAGCCGCCCGCTTGCCCTCCGCCAGATGGGTGGCGAGATACTGCCGATAGATGCGTTCGCGATAATCCATTTCTGCCTCTCTAGTGACGTTGGAGCTGCGCTTCGCAAGAGGAACGTGGCGGGGACAAGGTCGTTATTGCCAGCGGAATAAATCTAAACGTCATGGCACTCGCGCATGCTTGGGGGACGTTGCCCCGGCATCGGCGCTTCAATGCATCCTTCTGTTACAAACGAGCCAAAAGCTGTCATGGATGTCAATCAATCAATTCCACACGCGTCCATTTGCGAAGTGCGTTAATGAGGAAAATGGAATCGGCGCGGCGGAGGTCGGCGGGGAAAAGGATGCGTTCGGCGATTTCACCGCGCGCAAGCAGCTCGGCGCGAAACGTGCCGGGGAGAAGCCCGCAGAAAATGGGCGGAGTGTAAAAGCATCCATCGAGGGCCACAACCAAATTGGCGATGGTGGACTCGGTCAGTTCGCCGCGTTCATTGACGAGGAGAACGTCGGCGCAGTCAGGGCGTGAGCGGGCGGCGCGTTCGTAGATTTCGCGGCGCGTGGTCTTGTGATAAAGGAACGGATCGGCGCTGTCCACGGAATCGGCGGCAATGGCAACGAGGGGCGCCGCCGATGGCGCGGGCGGCGCGGGGCCGTGGGTAACGGCAAGGCGGCCGTGGCGCGACAGTGTGAGCCGCACGCGGTAACGGCCTTCCGAGGGCTTGGCGTCGGAGTGTCTGCTCCACAATGCGAGGCAGCGGAGTGCGGCGTCGCGGTCGAAACGAAAGCGGAAGTAGCGCGCGGAGTGTTCAAGCCGTTCGAGGTGGCGCTCCAGAAGAAAGAACCCTTCCGTCGGTTCATAGAGGATGGTTTCGAACAATTCAAAATCTGCGTCTGCTGGAGCGGAGTGGGTGTGTACCCTGCCGCTTCTTGAAGCGGCGGATGTGTGAGGTAAGGAAGGCGACGGGCAACCAACACGCCCCGGTCTATCAATCTGTGTCACATTGCTCGACTGTCCTACGTCAACCAGAAACCGGCTCTTGAGAATGCACTCCTGGTATTCGGCGGCGGCGTCCGACTCGAACGTGATTCCACTGCCGACGCCGAACTCCGCGCGCCGCTGCGCGCGATCCACAAGCACCGTGCGTATGGCGACGTTGAACAACGCATCGTTGCCCGGGGACAGGAAACCGATGGCGCCGGTGTAAATGCCTCGCGCATCGGTCTCGAGTTCCTCAATGATTTGCATCGTGCGGATTTTCGGCGCGCCAGTGACCGAACCGCTCGGAAACAGCGCCGAAAACAGTTCGCGCAGCCGCACGCCGGGCCTCGCTCGGCAGCCCACGGTCGAGGTCATCTGAAAAACCGTCTCATAGCGCTCGATGTCGTAAAGGCGGGGAACGCGGACCGAGCCGATTTCAGCAATGCGGCCGACGTCATTGCGCATCAGGTCTACGATCATGACATTTTCGGCACGATTTTTCGGACAGTGCTGGAGAGCGCGCCCGATGGCCTCGTCCTCTTCCCACCAGCGTCCGCGCGGGGCAGTGCCTTTCATCGGGCGAACCGTGAGTTCGTTTCCCGAAAGCGAAAAAAACATTTCCGGCGAGGCCGAAACAACCGCGTAGCGGCCCAAATCGAGATAGGCGCAGTAGCCCGCGCGCTGCGATCGGCACAGCGTGCGATAGAGGCCGACCGCGCTGCCGCGAAATTCGGCCCGCTGCCGAAAGGTGAAGTTGACCTGATAGGTGTCGCCCTGCGCGATGTATTCGCGGATGCGCTCGATGCGCTGGAGATACTCCGCGCGCTCGAGAGACGGCGTCCAATTGGACAGCGCAAACTTCTCGTCGCTTCCGAATTCGCCCGGGGGAATTTCGTCGCGCGTCCGAAAAATTCCAAACCAAACCAGCGGCAGATTTGCAGCCGCCTTCGTGAGAAAGCCGACCTCTTCGCCCGCCCGCTTGACGCGCAGCACTGGATCGAGTCCAGCCGCGGCTTCATAGGTCAAGAAGCCGGCGGCGTGATGGTTCGCAGCCACGGCGCATTCGACGCGGTCGAGCACACCGGGCACTTCGCCGGGCGTGCGGGCCTCGACGGCGCCGACGAAGCCGCCGAAACGAAACGACCGCGGGTTGCGCTCCGGATCGTATGACTCGAAGAGGACGATTGGCGTATGAGGGGAACGCGTCGGCATGCTGTCCTCATTGGCCAGGGGAGCGATCACTGTCTAAGCGAAGATCGGAGTGCCGCGAAAAAGGTCTCCACGTCGGCATTGCCGCCGCTCAGGATGACACCGATCTTTTTTGCGGCAAGGCCGGCTTTACGGAAAAGAACCGGCGCAACGGCCACCGCCGACGACGGTTCGATGATGATTTTCATCCTCTCCCACACAAATCGCATGGCCTCAACGATCTCTTCCTCGGCCACCAACACAATGTCGGCGACATGGCGGCGGATGATCTCGAAATTGCGCGCCCCCAATGTTGTCCGCAAGCCGTCGGCGATGGTGTGCGGCACAGCGTGCTCGACGCGGACGCCCGTCTTGAACGAGCGGTATGCGTCGTCGGCACCGGCCGGCTCGCACCCGATCACGCGCGGCGGACGCGCGGCGGTTTGGGCGGCCAGCGCCGTGCCCGCAAGCAATCCGCCGCCGCCGACCGGCGCGAAAATGGCCTCGAGCTCCGGAACGTCCTCCAGCAACTCCAGCGCCGCGGTTCCCTGCCCGGCAATGATGCGGTCGTCATCGTAGGGCGGGATCAGAACAGCGCCGGTGTCGGCGACCACGCGCGAGGCGGCGGCCAGACGCGCCTGAAGCGTGGGCTCGCACGGAATAATCTCGGCGCCGTAGCCGGCTGTGGCGCGGCGTTTGATCTCCGGCGCGTTGGCCGGCATCACGACACGGCAAGTCACGCCGGTCAATCGCGCGGCCAGCGCCAGCGCCTGCGCATGGTTGCCGCTCGAGTGCGTGACCACGCCGCGTTGTTTTTCTTCCGGCGCAAGTTGCAACACGGCGTTGCAGGCGCCGCGGAATTTAAACGCCCCCGCGCGCTGGAAATTCTCGCATTTCAGAAACACCCGATTGCCCGATTCCGCATCGAGCGTGCGGCTGGTCAGGACGGGCGTGCGGTGAATGAACGCGCGGATTCGCGCATGAGCTTCGCGGACGGGATTGGACATGACACGCTCCGGAAAGAAAACTCGCAATGAGCCAACGCTCGTCTCGACCATTTTCTCCGCACCCGGCGTCGGTCAACAGCAAAGCGCGGGTTGACACCTCCGATAGGGATCGGCTACAAATGAATTGCGTGAGGCGGCGGTTGCGATGATCAATATTTCCAAATTATATTGCGGCGAGGCCAGCGGTTCGGACTGGCTGCGATACGGCGAAACGGCGGGCGGGCGGCAGAGCGGCCCGCACGGCGCCGCGCCCAAATCCGCAGCCGAGCGCCGGCCGGTTGTGGTCTGGAACTCGACGCGCGCCTGCAATCTTCGCTGCATCCATTGTTACACCGATTCCGACCCTCGCGCTGCGCTCGACGAATTGACGACGGCCGAAGCGCAGGCCATGCTGCGCGACCTTGCCGCCTTCCGCGTCCCTGCCGTTCTGATGTCGGGCGGCGAGCCGCTGATGCGCCCCGACCTGTTCGACCTGGTCGCTTTCGCCAACAGCCTCGGCTTGCATTGCACGCTTTCGACCAACGGGACGCTGATCAGCGAAGAGACGGCGCAACGCATTCGCGCGGCCGGCTTCGCCTACGTCGGCATCAGCCTCGACGGCATCGGCGAAGTGAACGACCACTTTCGCGGCATCGCGGGGGCGTTCGAGCGCGCCATGCGCGGATTTCGCAATTGCGCGGCGGTGGGCCAGCGGGTGGGGCTTCGCCTGACGCTGACGCGGCAAAATGTTCGCGATCTCGACAAAATTTTCGACTTCATCGAGCGCGAGCGAATAGACCGCGCCTGCTTCTATCACCTGGCCTATTCCGGGCGCGGCAGCCGGATGAAGGCCGAGGACCTCGCTCCGGAAGAAACCCGCCAGGCGCTCGATCTCATTCTTCACCGCACGGAGGATTTTCATCGCCGCGGTATCTCCAAAGAAATTCTCACTGTGGACAACCACGTGGACGGCGTCTATGTGTATTTGCGGCTGCGCGAGAAGGATCCCGCGCGCGCCGAAACCGTTCTCGCTCAACTCCGCTGGAACGGCGGCGGCCTGTACAGCTCCGGCGTCGGCATCGGCGCCATTGACTGGGCCGGCAACGTCCACCCCGACCAGTTCTGGCTGCACTATTCCTTTGGTAATGTCCGCCGCCGGCCGTTCAGCGAAATCTGGACCGACACGAGCGATCCGCTGATGCGCGGACTAAAAGACCGCCGGTCGCACATTCGCGGCCAGTGCCGCGAATGCCGCTGGTTCGACGCCTGCGGCGGCGCCTTACGCGTCCGCGCCGATGCCATCTTCGGCAACCCCTGGGCATGGGACCCCGCCTGCTATCTGACCGATGCGGAAATTGGCCTTACACCCGATGATGCGGCGCGGTTGAAGGCCGCCAACGACTACTTTGAACGACCCAGATGACCCCGCCCTTGGACACCACCGATCGCCGAATCCTCGACCTCATTCAGCGCGACTTCCCGCTGGTTGCGCGCCCGTTTGCCTGGACCGCCCGCCGGTGCCAGACCACCGAGCGCGATGTGCTGGCGCGGCTGACGCGCCTGAAGGAAGCCGGCATCATCCGCGACATCTGCGCCATCTTCGATTCCGCCCGCGTGGGCTATTGCTCGACTCTCGCGGCCATGGCCGTC
>JADFCW010000012.1 GCA_017161705.1 Candidatus Sumerlaeota bacterium
CAAGGGCGCCCGTGGAAGATCGAACACGACGGGACGGTGGCAGTCTCGAAGGCTGCGGAAAGCGTGCGCGTTCGCTATCCCGCCAAACTCGATGCCAAGGAACACCGCTATGCGAAGCCCTATTGCAGCCTGGCGGGCGAATGCACCGAGCTGGGGCCGACGGGACTGGTTTTTTCGGCCAATAACTTCCAGCGCGAGTACTTCGAGGGCATGAGTACGGACTACCGAATCGCCACCATCCAGTTTACCGAAGGCGCATATAGGTTGCCGCCGATTTTGCGCGGCTCGATCGTTCAAATTACGTTCAGCGAAGCGACTCTTCCCAAATGCGACATTCGGGTTGCATTTCAAAATCTTACGGAGGAAGAGCAGAACCAGATCAATGCCCATATCGAGAGTGTGCGGGGGCGAACGACCCAGTGGTCGGTTTCGCCGGAGTCCTGAAACCATTGCTCGACCCAAAAGAAAATAAAGGAGAAAGCGTGCGATGAATGTAAAAGGGATAATGCGGGGCGTTTTTATGGCTGTCGGGGTAGCCGCTGCCGGCTGGCCTGCGGAGTCTTCCGTGCCGATTTGGACGCGGTTCGAGGCTGCCTTTCAAAGCGAACGAACGTATGAGAACCCGCTGCAGGAGATAGAACTGCGCGTGCGATTTACCGCGCCGTCCGGGAGGGAAAGGACCGTCCTGGCTTTCTGGGATGGGGGACAGACGTGGCGTGTTCGGTTTTCGCCCGACGAAGTCGGTCAGTGGAAATACGCTACGGAGATGGGGGCAAATTCCGACAAAGGGCTGTCGGGCAAAAGCGGCTCGTTCGCCTGCGTCGAGTATAAGGGCAAGAATCCCCTGTACACGCACGGCGCTGTTCGCCTGGCTCCCAACCGCCTGTATCTGATGCATGCCGACAGCGCGCCGTTTTTTTGGCTGGCCGATACCGCGTGGAACGGCGCGCTGAAGGCCAGCGAGACCGACTGGAGCACCTTTCTCGACGATCGCGTCGCCAAGCGCTTCACCGCCGTGCAGTTTGTGGTTCTTCCGTGGCGCGCTGCTTTCACCGACCGGGAGGGGCAGGTGGGATTCACGGGCAAGGAAAAAGTGGCGGTGAATCCCAGGTTTTTCCAGCGGATGGACCGCTACTTCGATCTGGTCAACGAGAAGGGGCTGGTGGCCCTGCCGGTGCTGCTGTGGGCGATCAAAGGCGACATCAATCCCGGCTGGTCGCTGCCTGAAGATCAAGCCGCTTTGCTGGTGCGCTACATGGTGGCGCGCTATGGCGCCCACCATGTGATCTGGATATTGGCCGGCGACGGGAGTTATACGAGCGCCGAGGCGGCCAAGCGATGGTTGGCGATCGGCCGCGAAGGCTTGAAGTATAATCCGGGCTGCTTGACCACGATGCATCCCGGCGGAATGCAGTGGCCGTGGGATCAGTTCCGCGACGCCGCCTGGCTGGACATTCTGACCTATCAGAGCGGGCACGGCAACAGCGATGCCTCGCGCAAGTGGAACTGCGTCGGGCCGCCAGCGACCCGGTGGCGCGACGAACCCCACCGTCCCGTGATCAATGCCGAGCCGAACTATGAGGGCCATTATTCCTATCAGGACCGAAAGCCCTTTACCGACTATCACGTCCGGCGCGCCGCCTATTGGAGCCTTCTGGCGACGCCGACGGCCGGTCTGACCTATGGCGCGCACGGTATTTGGTCGTGGGAGGAAACCCCCGCCGAGCCTTTGGGCCACAAAGGCACGGGCGAGGCGCGGCCCTGGCGCGAAGCGATGGCTTTTCCCGGCAGCGCGCAGTTGAAGTACATGCGCGACCTGTTCGACCGCCTTCCGTGGTGGCAACTGCGGCCGGCGGATGAAATCATCCTCGACCGTCCCGACGATCCCGGCTTCCTTCGCTACGTCAAGGCGGCCAGGACCGATTCCGGCGAGTGGGCCGTGGCATATTTGCCTGATAACGAAAGCGTGACCGTGGATGCGAAAGTGTTCGGAGGCCCGATCGAAGCGCTGTGGTTCAATCCCAAGGACGGGAAATATTCGCGCACGATCAAAGTGCCCGCCGCTCAGGAACGCGCCGTGCTGAAGGCTCCAGCCAAGGGCGACTGGGTGTTGATTCTCCACAGACAAAAGAGCAAATAGCGCGAGCTGTTTCCAAGCGGGGGAACGCTAAGTTTGTAGTTCACACTTTAGTGTGCCGTAGGTGGTTCGTACTTCAGTGTGCAGAATTCCCGTCAAACCGGCAGTCTGAAGGTTGTACCACGTGCCTGGGGAATCGCTCCACAATACCCTTCGCCGTTCGGTTATCCCGCAGCCTCATGAAGATTCTTCACACCAACTTTCTGCGCGGCTGGGGCGGACAGTCCAACCGCATCCTGCACGTTTGTCGAGGTCTGGCGGCGCGCGGCCACGAGGTGTGGATTGCCGCGCCCGCCGAAAGCGAGCTGGTGCGGCGGGCACGGGAGGCCAATCTTGCCGTCGAGACGTCGCTGACGTTTCGCCGCGGCTGGACTCCGCTGCCGTTCCTGCGCGACGTGGCGGCGATGCGGCGGGTGCTCGCCCGCCGGCAGTTTGACATCATTCACACGCACGGTTCCCTCGATTCATGGGCGGTGGCCTTTGCGCATCGCCCGCGGCGCATTCCCGTCATTCGCACCAAGCACAACATTTTTCCTATCGCCGACCATTTTGCCAACCGGTGGATTTGGGGGCAGGTCTTCGACCGCATTGTCTGTATTTCGCAGGCGATTTTTGACTACTGCGCCGCCAAGCCGTATATTCGGCGCGACCGCCTGGCGTTGATCCACAGCGCCATTGACCTCGATCGCTACAGCCGGCCGTTGCCGGAGGGCGTGGCCGAGTGGCGGACGCAGTGGTCCGACCGCAGGCCAGTTGTTGTGATTGTGGGGCGGTTGCGGGAGGAAAAAGGGCATGCGGTTTTGTTCGAAGCGATGGGCCATTTGCGGCAAAAATATCCGAAGATTTTGCTCGTGGCGGCCGGCGACGGTTCGTTGCGCGAGGCGCTCGAGCGACAGGCCGCCGAACGCGACCTTGGCGCGCATGTACGGTTTCTGGGGTTTCGCACCGACGTGCCCGAGATTCTTGCCGCCGCGGATCTGTTCGTCATGCCGTCGCTGTCCGAAGGTCTTGGAACGGCCGCCATCGAGGCGTGCGCCGCGGGCAAGCCGATTGTCGCCAGCCGGGTCGGCGGGGTTTGCGATGTCATCCGCGACGGGGAAACGGGCCGTCTGGTGCCGCCGGGCGACGCGGCGGCTTTGGCGCAGGCGATGGACGTCATGCTTTCCGACCGTACGGCCGCCGAACGCATGGGTCAGGCCGCTCGGCAGTTTGCCCGGGCAACCTTCACGCTCGATGCGCTCGTGAAGAAAAACATCGCTCTCTATCGGGAAGTCCTTTCCGGCCTGTAGCACGGGGTAGTTCTTTCGCTCCTTATTCTATTCGGACCTTCGGAGGATCGGGTAGCAGGCCGACCGTATTGCTTCGAGCGGAATAAGCCGTGAAATCTGCAAACTCTGCGGGGGGTCATAAAACTGGCTTCTCCATACAGGCTCCCCAGTTTCTTCCGCTGGCATTTTCTGCTATACATCACGCGGCCGGGCTGTTCAAAATCGCGGGCAGTGAGGAGGGTGCATGATGACGCCCCTGTCGAAAAACTCCTGGCGGCCGGCAGACATCCATCAGCCCTTGCTTTCGGCTGCCGTGGCCGGCGATTTGGTCGCGCGCGCTTCGACGCAGATCGAGCTGGCACGCAGCGAGGCGCGGCTTCATGCGGCCGAGTCGGGTTTGGAACTCGCGCGGCGCTATACGCTCGCGATTGACGAGACGGTGCTGTTTCTCTGGAACTCCGTGGCCAGGCACGCCACGGCGGTGCGCAATCCGTTCGAGCGAGTCGCGCTGGTCGCGCAGGGCGGCTACGGCCGCGCCGAACTCAACCTGTATTCGGACATAGACTTGCTGGCCATTTTGCCCGCGGATTTGCAGGAGGACGAAGAGCGCGCGATCCGCCAGCTGTTTCACCTGCTCTGGGATCTGCATCTGGACCTGGGCCACTCGACCAAGACCATCGCCGAATGTCTCGACACCCTGGGCACGGACATTGACTCGGCCACCGCCCTGATCGAGTCGCGATTTCTGGCCGGCGATCAGGGCGTCTATAATACGATGCGGGAGAAATTCGAGCAGCGGCTGCGGCGCAACCAGCAGCGGTGGTTCCTCGAATTTCGGCGGCGCGACTGGGATGAACGGCACGAGCACTATGGCGCGTCGGTCTATCTGCTCGAACCCAACGTCAAACAGGGCGAGGGCGGATTGCGCGATGTGCATACGTTGCGGTGGCTGGAGTTTCTGTTTTATGGAACGACTACGCTGGAAGGCCTGGAAAGCCACGGGTTGATCAGCGGGGAGGAGCGGCAGGCGCTGCTTCGCGGAATGGATTTCATTTTGCGGGTGCGCAACCAGCTGCATCTGCTCGAAGGGCGCAAATGCGACCTGTTGAGTTTCGACAAGCAGCCGAAAATTGCCGCCGCGTTGGGCTACAAGGCCGACGGCGATCTGCTGCCCGAAGAAGTGTTTATGCGCGACTACTATATCGCCGCGCGGGAGGTTTTTCGCATTGCCGACCGCGTGGTCAGCGAACTGACCGAGCCGAAGCGGCGCGGTTCGTTCTTGCAGCGCGAGCGCGCACTGGACGACCATCTGCGCTGCATCCAAAACGAGCTCGATATTGCGGGGGACGCGCAGGGGTATTTTGCCGCCGACCCATGCCGGCTGATCGGGGTGTTTGCCGCCGCGCAGGCCAACAACTGCCGTCTGAGCGATGCGGCCAAACGGCATGTCGAGCAGGCGATTGGACAGGGGCTGGGCCGGAATCTCCCGGACTTGCCGCAGGCGCGCGAGGCATTCTTCCGCATTTTGCGCGCGCCGTCGGGCGTGGCGGCCGCTTTGCGCGAAATGCACGAAAGCGGCGTGCTGGGGGTTTTCCTTCCGGAGTTCCGGCGCATCTTCTGCATGGTTCGCGCGGATTCCTATCATAAATACACGGTGGACGAACATCTCTTGCGGGCGGTCGAGGCGGCCGAGCGGCTGCGCGGCGGCGACCCTGCCGCCCCCGAAATCCTTCGCCGCGACGCACAGCGCGTCCGCCGCTGGGATATCCTTTATCTGGCCATTTTGCTCCACGATATCGGCAAGGGCGAGGGCCACGGCCATGTGTTGCGCGGCGGTCAGATTGCCCAACGCATTGCGGCGCGGCTGAACCTGCCGCCCGACGAAGCGCACGAGGTCCGCCAACTGATTTTGGATCATCTCAAACTGATTCACGTGGCGCTGCGGCGCGATCTCGAAGACGCGAAACTCATCGAGCGGGTGGCGCGCGATATCGGCGATCCCGACCATCTGCTCCATCTCTATATTCTGACCTATTGCGATCTGCGCGCCGTCAGTCCCGACAGCTGGTCGGAATGGAAATCGGCGCTGCTGACCGAGCTGTACGACAAGACGGCGGCGGTGTTGAGCGGCCGGCCGCCGTCGGGGCCGGGGGCCGTCGAAGGCCGCGATCAGCTGCTTTCGGCTGTCCGCGGCCATCTGACCATGCCCGAAGAGGAACACAGCATCCCGTTGAGCGACTATCTGGCCGAGTTGCCGGAGCGTTATGTGGCAACGACGCCGCCGGGGCAAATTGCCCACCACTATGAAATGTTCGAGGCGCTCGACGAAGAAAACCGCATTGTGTGGGAATTGCGGCATCCGCCGGGGGTGAATTATTCGGAGATTACTGTTGTGGCGTATGACCGGCCGGGGGTGTTCAGCGTGTTATGCGGCGCTTTTGCGTCGAAGCGGATCAATATCCTGGGAGCGCAAGTGTTCTCGACCCGTGGCGGAGGCGTCATAGACCGTTTCCAGGTGCAGGACAGCCGCGGGCAGGCGCTGCCGGAAGGGTTTGTGCTCGAGCGGCTTCGCAATGACGTCAACCGGATTTTCTGCGGCCGCAAGACCGTCGAGGAGTTGTTCGCCCGCACGGTGCGCGAGACGCCGCCGCGGCGCGAAGAACTCCAGCGCATCGCTCCGCCGTCAGTGATCGTGGACAACGACGGTTCCGACCGCTCGACCATCATCGAGGTGAAAGGCTACGACCGTCTTGGCTTGCTCTATGACATCACGAAGGTTTTTATGAAGTACCACCTCGACATCGAGCTGGCGATGATTACGACGGAAGCCTACCGCATTGTGGACGTGTTTTATGTGACCGATGCGGACAACAACAAGATAGACGATCCCGCGGTGATCGAGCGGCTGAAGGCGGAATTGCTCGCCGTGATCGCGTGAGGCAATTGCACATTTCCGACGAACCGGCGGGCCGCGCGGAGTCTCAGCCTGCCACCCATGCGCGCGCGGGATAAGGGTTGATGCGGCAGGGCAGCACGCGGAAGCCTTCCTGCAGGAGAGCGCGCTCGACTTCGAATTTGCGGCCGGGTTTGCACAGCAGCAGGATGCTGCCGCCGCCGCCGGCGCCGTTGATCATCGCTCCGATCATGCCGTTGCGCCGCGCCACGTCTTCGATCATCTCGAAGTTGTCGGTGGTGATTTCGGGATGCAGGTCTTTTTGGGCGCGGTTGTTGATGTTCATCACCTCGGCCAGCGCGTCCAAATCGCCCTGGAGAAGCGCCTTCTTCGCCTCGGCGGCGGTGGTGCGCAAGGTGTCGAGCGCTTGCTGGGTCTTGCTGCCTTTTTTCTTCAGTCCCGCGATGACCTTCAGATGCACGTCACTGGAGAGATGGCGCGCGCCTTCGTAGACCAGCACCCAGCGGTTTTCCAGTGCCATGCGAACAGTCTCCGGCAGATCAATGTGCGAAATGTAGGCGTTGGGATACTCGTACATCTCGATGTAGTTGATGCCGCCGTTGGCCGCCGCGATCTGGTCCTGAATGCCGCTCTGGATTTTCAGCTCGCGTGTTTCGAGACTGTGCGCCAGGCGCGCCACCTCGTGAGCCACCAGCGGCTCGCCGCAGAGGACGCTGAGGCCTTTGATCATGGCGACGGAAACGGCGGCCGAGCTGCCGGTTCCGCAGCCGGCGGGGACATCGGCGGAAATCCAGACATCGAGGCCTTGTTTAATCTTCATGACCTTCAGCGCGGCGATCAGCAGGGCGTGTTGGTGTTGATATGTTGCTTTTTCGAGGTCGGGAATCTCGACCACCTCGCCGAAGTTCTGTGCATGGATAGTGATTCCCGGCCGCCGGCGCGTCTGGATGGTCACGCGGGCAAACAGGTCCACGGCAAAATTCACGACGGCCCCGCGCTTGGCAAACCACGTATCGGCCCAGCCGCCGAAATCCCCTACGCGGTTGCTGGCTATCGCTTCAATGATCATGGTCTTCGGCCCCTCCGGAGCGATGTTGAACAGGATACATGGAAAACCCCCACAGCGCAAATGGACATAAACGGCCCCGGAGCCGAAGGCAAGGGAATACTGCCGCACGTGTGCGAGCGGACGATGCGTGCAGAGTCACCGCTGAAAGCAGTCCGGTCAAAGACGGGCGATGCTTCCGGGACGGGTCTTGCCAATGCGGGCAATGGCTTAAAGACCCAAGGATCAAAAACCCTATTCTTTAAATCGCGGCGAGGGGGACGGCTCGGCGACGCTGCAGGATGCGCGATCCGTCAGACCGTCCGGGGTCATGCAGGCGATCGTATGCCGGCCGACAGAGAGATGAAACAGCAGCGGCTGTTCGGGCGTCGAGGTTCCCAGAAACACGCCGTCGGCATACCAGTGCAGCGGCAGCCGGTCGTCCAGCGAGGCACGAAGCGGGATGCGGTCGCCGTCAGGTTCGCCGGTCAAAACGAACTCGGCCTTGTCCGGCGGCGAAAGAATGCGCAGCGCACGCGCCGCCGCGGCAGACGCGCGAAGGGCACGGTCGCGCGGTACCACAGCGTTTTGGATTTGTGCGAGATTCCACCCGCGCGCCGACGCCGGCCACCGTTCGACATAGCACGCCGCACCGGTCGGCTCCGGTGCCGGATGATGCATGTCGCACCGCCGGTTGAGATACTGGCCGCGGGGAAATGTCTCGCTTCGAGTGTTCGGACAAAAAGGCGAAGCAGGCAGGCCGCTGAGGGCGCAGACCCGCGCTTCGTAGAGGTCGCCGCGCGATTCGGGCCACGCCGGCGCGGTTTTGGGCGGCAGCGAGCGGAACAAGCGGGCGGCCAGAGGCAGCGCCGATTGTGCGCCCACGAGTTTGTCGGACCCTCGGCCGTCTGCATTGCCCATCCACACGCCGACCCCATAGTGGCGGTTGAACACAAAAGCCCAGGCGTCGCGGCGGCCAGTCGAAGTGCCGGTTTTCCAGCAGACAGGCGGTGCGGCGTGAAGTGGGACGGCTTCTTCGCCGTGTCCGTCGCCGGGCAACGGCTGCGCCAGCATTGCATAAAGTTTCAGGCATGTGCCGCGCGACAGCACCCGGCGGTCTCCAACGGTCTGCTCCTGAACGATGCGCAACGGACGCCATTCGCCAAGACGAGCCAGCATGCAGTAGGCCGCCGCCAATTCTTCCAGCCGTACTTCGCAGTTGCCCAGCGTCAGGCCGAGACTGTAGTGCTCCGGCGGCCGGTCCAAAGTGGTCAGACCAATTCCGCGCAAGAAACTGTGAGCCTCTCCGTAGCCGACTCGTTCCAACACGGTCACCGCCGGGATGTTCAGCGAGTGGCGCAGGGCATCGGAAGCGGAAACCAAACCCCGATACCGGCGGTCGAAGTTCTCTGGATCGTACAGGCCATAATCCAGCGCCGAATCGAGCAGCGTTTCCCCCGCATAGAGACACCCGCGCTCGATGGCCAGCGCATATGTGAACGGTTTGAGCGCGGAGCCGGGCGAGCGGCGTGCGCGGCAAAAATCTATCTGACCGCATTGCGAGGTGTCGGCAAAACTGGCCGACCCGACGCGCGCGAGCACTTCCGCGTTGTCCGCATCCACCACGACGGCCGCCGCGTTACCGATTTGGCCGCGTTCCGCGGCTACGGCCTCCGCCACAATCCGCTCGACGGCCTGCTGGACGTCCGCAGCCAGCGTGGTTCGGACTTTTCCCCGCGCCGAAATGTCCGGTCTCAATTGCATTGCGAGGTGCGGTGCGAGCGCGGGGAATGCGTGCCAGCGGGCGCCGAGCGGTTCGCGGAGGGCACGCGCATACTCTGCCTCTGAAATCATTCGCTCGTCGCGCATGCGCTGCAGTACATAGTTTCTTCGCCGCAGCGCCCGCTCCGGATGAACCGTCGGCGCATAGCCCGTCGGGGACTTCGGCAATCCGGCGATCAACGCAGCCTCGGCCAGAGAGAGCTCCGCGGCGGGCTTGCCGAAGTAGCGCCGGGCTGCCGCCTCGCAGCCCGCCAGATTCAGCCCGTAAGGCGCGCCGTTCAGATACGCCGCCAGGATGTCATCCTTGCTTGTGCGAAGTTCAAGCCGAACTGCCTCGACGGCCTGCCAGGCCTTTCCCCCCAGCGACCGTGTCGGATTCCCGCCGCGCTTGACTACCTGCATGGTCAGCGTCGAAGCCCCCGAGACGATTCGGCGATGACGGAGGTTTTGCCATGCCGCGCGGGCCAGCGCCAGCCAGTCCACGCCGCAGTGCCGCCGAAAGCGCTGATCCTCGACGGCGATTGTGGCGGCGATCAGGCGCGGGCTGATTTCGCTCAAATCCCGCGCAAAGCACCACTGCGCGTCGGCATTGAGAAACGCATACAGCAACCGGCCCGAGCGGTCCTGCATTTCGCCCGATGGCCGGACGCGGAGATAACGGCCGGTGTCCATCGGCCAAAGCAGGATGACTGCGGCCGCCAAAGCCGGCGCAAGTGCGGCGGCCCATCGCCGACTTCGACTTCCGCGCAGCCATGTGAAAAGCCATCGAAACATGGATGTTCCGCTCTCTTTGCTATTGCGCGCCCTGCACCTCGGCCCATCCCGCCGCCGACCGGCCGGAAATGGCCGCGTCATACATGCACTCGCCCTGCACCGCCGGATACTGAAACGTTCCCGGCGTCACCGCATGAACGATGTAGTAGAAGCGATGCGTGCCCTTGCCCAGGGCGTTGAATGCCAGCACCAGACGATCGTCGCGCACTTCGAGGTGGCTGGGCGTGACGGCTTCGCCAAAGGCCTTTCCGCGGAAGGCGTCGGGATTCAGCCGCGGGTTTTCGATCTCAAATCCCGCGGGAAGCAGGTCGGCTACGATCAGGTTTTTCACGGGCGCCTCGCACGTGATCTCGAGGCCGATTACGTAGGAGTGCATTTGGCGGAAAAGCGTGGCGGAAGTTTCGGTTTGCGATTCGGTGAAGAAGCGCCGGCGAAGCGAGAGGCCTTTGCTCAGGGGCGCAAGATCGGGCTGCTCCAGGATTCCCGCCGTGGTTACGTTCACGATGAGGTCGGTTTTGCCGGTGTTGGCGACGGTGAACTCGGCATTTTTGCCTGTGAGTGTGCGGTGATAGGTCTGCGGCCCGCGAATTTCCGCCGGTTTGCCCGCGGCGGTGATTTGCGCGGCGGCGTCTTCGATCTTTCCGCTTATCGCGGAGAGATAGTCGGCCAGGGCCGTGATGATGAACGCTGTTTCCTGCGTCGTGCCGAAGGCGCGGTTTTCGAGAAAGGCGACGAGCCGGTTGGCTTTTTCGGCCATGGCCTCGGGCCGCCCGCCGATCTGGCGCAGTGCCATGAGTTCGACAGCGGTGTTGCGGATGTCGGACACGAGCGTGCCGTCGGGCTCGCGCACCTCGTAGGGCTGCGCGGGTTTTGAAAGATACAGTGCAATGCGGTCGTGGTCCCTGGTGTTCAGAGCGAGGGCTGCGGCCAGAAGAAACCGGGCTGTCGTCGGCAGTGTCACGTCGTCGAACCGCTCGATCTGCTGGAGCGCTTCGAGGCTGCCGCCGAGCGCCAGCACGTAGACGGCATAGGCGCGCTGGTAGAGAGCCGATGGCGAAGCCCCGCTCCAGTCCAGCGCGAGGGCACGCACATAGGCTTCGAGCGCCTTCATGCTCTCGGCCGGCAGATCGAAGTCGCGTCCGTTTTTAACCAGGGTCAGTAAGTGCAGCGCATAGATGGATCCGTAGGGATAGTCCTCTGTGGACCCCGGCCAGAAGGCCAGTCCGCCCGAGGGCGTCTGCATGGCAAATAGCCGGCTGATTCCCGCACGCAAATATTCCTCGATGTTCGTTCCCTCGCCGGCGGCCCTCTGGGCAACCGCGCCTGCCTTGCGCAGCAGATACATCGGCAGAAGCCGCGAAGTGGTCTGCTCGACGCAGCCGTAAGGATAGCCGACGACGTATTCGAGCGGTTTCTGCAGGCGCAGCAGGTTGTTCGCGCCGACCGTCAAGGCGATCTCGGCCAAGTCGTCGTTGCGGAATGTCGTATTGCGGAAGGTTTTGCTCTCTCCCGGTTTCAGCACAAGCAGTTGATGCGCCGACTGATATGCCGCGGGCGTTCGGACGGGCAGGGGAGCGGTCTCGCGCAGGCGTTCGATCGCGCGGCCGGCGGTGTCGTGGATGATCACCTCCCACTGCACCTCGCCTTGCCCGACGGTGTTGCCGGCGGCCAGCGCCACATTGCAACTGATCTCGCCGCGGGGTGCGATTTCGAGTGTGCGGCTTCCGGCGCCTTCGCGGAAAACGCCGCCGAATGTCCAGCGAAGCGTTGCCTTGCATGGCGCGTCGGTGTGATTATAGACGACAGCATTGCAGCGGGCCGAATCGCCCGGCAGCAGAAAGCGCGGCAGACTGGTTTGTAGGATATAGGGTCGCCGCACCAGGAGCGGCGCGCTGTGAGCGCCAACTGCGCGCATCGAGGCGGCCACAACAACCAGCCGCAACTGGCCGTTGAACTCGGGGACGCGCAGCCGCACCTTCGCCCGGCCGTCTTTGCCTGTTTGCACCGTTCCCGACCACAGGGCCACGGGCCGGATCCAGTTTCGGCCGACGGCGCCGAAGCGCCGGGCCATTTGCGCGTCATGTCCGTCGCCGCCGATCGCCGCTTTGACAAAGTCATACGCCACACGGTCGTAGTAATAGGCGAAGCGACAGTCGGGCCGGCGCGACCGCACGAGCCACGTGAACGGATCGGGATTGGGGTAAGCGGTGATGGCGTGAATCCCCTCATCCACGGCGGCCAGAGTCAGTTCGGCTTCGATAAGGTCGCCCTCGCCGTTGCGCGTTTCGATCTCGATTTGCACCTCGGTTTGCGGACGGATTTCTTTTGGCAGATTCAGAAACGCCGCCTTCAGTTCGCGGCGCGGATCGCGCACCTTGACGTTGGCCGCGCCGAAACTGGAGAACGGATACACCTGCGCCCGCCCGCGCTCGATCCGATGAACGACCGTTGCCTCGATCCAGACGTTGGGAAAGTGCTGCGGGCCGACTGTGAAGCGAACCTCGCCGACCTTGTTGTGCAACTCGACCATCCAGGCGCGGTGGATCTCGCCGCCTTGCAGGAGGACGATCGCCTTGCCATCGAACGGCGATTCGATTCTCGCCACGACTTCGTCACCGATGTTGTAGGCCGGCTTGTCGAGCGAAACCTTGATCAGATTCGGCCGCGCCGAGTCATAGACCTGGCAGCCTGCGCCGTAAGCATAGAACGTCAGCGTGCTGAACTGGCGCGTTTTCGGCGAATGCACCCGCACGCGATAATACCCCCATTCGTCCGGTGTGAACACGACCGACCCGCGGCCGCCCGTGAGCACGACATCGCGTGTTTCCGCCTTCTCGAACGTATCCGACCAGTTGGACTGATAGTAGTCGTAGTAGCGCCGGACGTAATAGCTCCAACGCTGCCGCTCGAATGTGACTTGCACGATCTCCAGCGCGGCGGTTGTCTCATCGGTGTTGACCGCAGCCACACGCACCTCGACGCTCTTGCCGCCCTCGACCGGCCGCGCCGCAATGCCCAGACAGATCTCCGAAGGAAAGAGCATCGTCGAGGTGGTGGCTCTCACGCCGCGGCCGCCTAATTCGAACACTTCGCCCGTTACGGTTGCGCGCAGCGGAAAAGTCGCTTCCGCCGGCGCCGCCCACTGGAAGCGAAACACGGCGGTTCCCGAGGCGTCTGTCGTTTGCTCGCCGCAGGGCACCGGTTGCAATTCCGCCTGCGTGTCGTTGTCAAAGCGATAATCTTTCCAATGCACGGGCTGCCAGTTTGTGCGCGACAACACGACGTTGGCTGTGCTGCGCCGGCCCGCCGCCGGCGCGCCAAACAAGTGCTGGGCCGAAACGCGAATCGTGTGTTCCTTGCCCGCGATCCAGCGCGGCTCTGGCAGGCTAAGCGAGGCTTTCATGCGATTGGGAACAAACTCTTCGAGGTTGAAGGAATAGAAACCAATCGGCTGACCTCCCGGAACCGACAACTGCACCAGATATCGGCCGGTGGGATATGCGGTCTGGGTAGCCAGATCGAGTCCGCCGGTTCCCCAGCGCGACAGAGTGGTCGGCTGCGACAGCAGCTTCTGGCCGTTCGGCTTGGTCACGGTCACCAGCAGCGGCACCCCCGACGGTACATCGCCGTAGTTCTGCCGGACGATCCAGCGAAGATGGGCCGTTTCGCCCGGCCGATACAGGTCGCGGTCGGCATAGAGGAAAGCTTCGTAGGTCTTGCGGTTATAAGCGTCGCCTGCCTCGGCGAATGTGTCGCGGATTTCCGCGGCGCGCGGCGTCAACTCCAGAAATGTATAGTCGCTGCCGTGCTCGACGACGACCACGCGCGGCTCCCCGCGTGCAGTAATGAAGCCTCTCAGATGTGCGATCCCGCGGGCATCGGTATAGCCGGTCCCCAGCGTCTGGTTTTTGGCCGAATAGACCGTCACAGCGGCGGCGGCGCGCGGTTCGAGGGTGTAGAGGTCGTGGGCGAACACCAGCAATTCATCGTCTTGCCAATGCGCGAGCAGACCGATTTCGGTGAGCAAAACGATTTTGGTTGCCTCCCGCTGGTCGGAGGAAACGCGCAGGAAGAAGACGCCCTTTTTGTTTTTGGGGAAAAGGTCCTCGGCGGCCAGCGGCGTTCGGACCAACTGATCGCGCCGGTCGGACAAGTCTATCTCTTTTGAGGCGACCTCCTCGGCCCAGCGTTCGGGAAAATTATAGATGCCTTGTCCGCCGTAGATTTCGCCGACGGCCACGGCGATGTTGTTCGGGAACATCCGGTGGAGTGTGATATGAATGCGGTCCACGAGCTGCGACTCGACAGCGAGGGCGAATTCGTTGCTGCGGGGGATGTAGTATTTGTCCGGCGGCTGGATTGCCAGGTGCGGCTGAGTTTTGGGCGTTCGCGAAGAAATTTGGAGCGGCTTTTCGAGTGTCTGGTTTTTGCCATACTTTAGGCCGGCGGTGATGCGGATCTGATAGAGTTGGTCTTTTCTCCAGTTGCCGTAGACCTGAAATTGCGGTCTTGCAGTGATCCGCATGCCGCCGATTCCCGGCTGGATATCGAGATGCGCTTTCAGCTGTTGCAGGTCAATCGGGCGGTTGAACAGGAGGTTCAACACCAGGCTGTCGGTCCCGCGCGACGTCCACCAATGCCGGTCCACGCGGAGCGGCTCGGCGTCGTGAAACAGGCGCGTGGTGTGCGGCGTTTGCAGAATGTTTTTATTGGCCGCCGGCAGCCCGCGCGCTATTTCCACGGCGATGCGGATACGCTCCGGATCGCTTGCCGCGATCTGCACGCGATGATGGTTGCCGGCGCCCAGCGGCTGCAAGGTATAGGGCAGCGTGGTGCCGTCCGCAAGATTTCGAACCGTCAGATACCGCTGCAAGTCGTCCGATCGCACGGCCGTGGAAAAGCGGATCTGAAATTCCTGCTGGCGGTCGGCGACGGCGGTCCAGAGTGTTTCGACAACGGAAAGCGGGGGCGGCGGCGGCGGATAAGGATAAACAACGTTGCGGGTCAGCCGCAGGCTGCCGATTTCATCGGTCAAACCCTTCGTAACCACAATGGAGTACGGCTCTATGACGCTACGGGGAACGGCAACCGCCCAGGCTTTGGATGAATCGCGTTGGGCGAGTTGGAACGGCACGGGCGACCCGTCGGCCGAACGCACCGTGATATGGTGTTTTACCTCGTCCGGCGCCATCGGCACGGGGAAATCCAGGTGAAACACGCGCGGGTCGGCGTTCGGAGCGGCAGTCCAGATGCGGACAGTCTCCAGTGCAAATGTTGGGAAGGTAATGCGCCGCTGGTTGGGCGCTATCTTGCGGCCGTCGGGCGACTGCAAGTCCGGATGTACCTCGACATGCACAATGTCGCGAGGCGCAAAAGGCGATGCGGCCTTGAAGGCCGCGTAGTTCGGTCCGATGCGAAAATGACCCGGCCGGTCGGGCGTCAGGCGCAGCGGGTCTGTGGTCCTGCCGTCTGGCAGCGGCGGCAGAACGATCGGGGAGTCGAAGAACAGGATGATCTGGTCGCGCAGCGGGTCGCCGGGCAGCGGGACGGTGCCGATGATTTTCAACGCGTTCGCACCGGATTCCGTGCGGCCGGTCTCGCCTGCGGCAAGCGCCCCGGCGGTCCAGACCGTCAGTGCGTGCAGTAAAGCCAGCGCCGCAACGGCTGCTTTGATTTGGTGGATGCTCTTTTGATAAGAACCGGAGTTCATGGGGAGGGTCTCCTTCTTGCAAGGTGATGGGAAATATGGCGGGAACGGCCGGACACAATGGAGGCCACGAGTTTTTGGCCCGCACGTCGTCGGGCTCAAAGGGCATAAATCCCTTTCGACTGAAAGGACTCATGCCGAATAAATAAGGCTTGTTCTCGCATAAAATAATTCGCAAAGGAACAAAGACTCAGCGTCTCGACGTGCATTTATGAGAGGCGGGAATCCCCCTGCCCAACAGACCGCCGCGCAGAGCAGGCGTTCGAGTTGACTCGCAAGGCCCAACTCACAACTCATACACTTCCCGCCGCAAAATCCCCACACAGTCCAGATGGCGGTAGCGCTCGTCGTAATCCAGTCCGTAGCCCACGACAAACCGGTCGGGCACTTCGTAGCCCAGATAGCGGCATACGACCGGCACGGCCCGCGGGCGCTTCTTCATCAGGAAGGAACAAACCTCCAGAGAGCGAGCGCCGCTGCGGGTGAACTCGCGCGTCAGCGCCTCGATCGTTCGGCCTGTGTCCACAATCCCCTCTACGATCAGCACGTCGTAATCCGCAAGATGGTGTTCGATCTGTCCGGACAACATCACATAGCCCGAGCTAGCCGTGCCTTTTCCGTAGCTGGAGGCGCGAATGAAATCGAAGCGGTGAGGGATGGTAATGGCGCGCATCAGGTCGGCCAGGAACACCACGGCGCCCTTGAGCACGCCGACCAAAAGGAGATTGCCGTTGCGATAATCGTCGGAAATCTGCCGGCCCAGTTCCACCACGCGCGCAGCGATCCGCTCGCGGCTGAATAGAACCTGCTCAAGGTCCGGATGCATGTCCATAAAACAGTCCCTCCCGCGCTGCGAATGCTGCACGCTCGGCCGCGCCCGGTTCAGGGCGGCGGGATCGGGAGCGGGTGCGCCAAAGGCTCGCTTGGCTTGGGTTCCAAAAGCACCACGACTTCTTCGAGGCGGTCGAACCGCACCCTCGGTTTGACAATGGCGCAGGGCTGTCCCATCTTGGTCTGCTCGACGCCTTGAATGGTGCCGATGACCAGCCCTTGCCGAAAGAGCGATCCTGCCGGCAGGCCCGACGTGATTACTTCGTAGCCGGGCTGCACCTGCGACTGCGGATTGTCCAGGAAGAGTAGAAGGCGATCCATCTCGCCGGTGCCGCGCACAATCCCACGGTCGCGGGTCTCGCGGATTTTTGCCCCCGCTGCAAAATCCGAATCCACCAGCAACTGTACCAGCGCCCCGCCCCAGGAGACATCGCGGACAAAGCCCACAAGTCCGTCCTGATTGACCACGGGCATGCCCGTAGTCACCCCGTCGCGTCTGCCGCAATCGAGCGTCACGCTGCGCACCCAAAAATTCGGGCTGAAGCCGACCACGTTGGCCGTGACGTTCAACCGTGTCGAGGCGGGGCTGATCGCCGAGAGCCGGGCGGTCAATTTGCTCAGGCGCTGCAATTGCGCCAGAGCGTCGCTGAGTTGCTGATTGCGGGTGCGCAGCACGGCAACCTCGTGGCGCAATTGCTCGTTTTCCGCGGCCAGCTCTTTTGAGCGGAATAGAACCGTCCACACGTTGGCTACGAATCTGTCCACCGCCGCCACTGCCGCGGTCAGCGGCTGGACGGCCGTGCGCACGACCCGCCCGGCCGGCCCTGGCGGGATCAGATCGGCCTGCCGCGCCAGCACGACGACCAGCAGGACGACGAGCAACACGACCATGAGGATCTTTTTGCGTTCAGACCACAGCTGGCCGAGATTCATGGAGCGACACCGCCGGAAGTGGAATAAGGGAAGCCGGTGGCTGGATGGGAGAAGTGCGAACTCCTGAGAGTAATAAAGTGATAGAGAATTGTGCCAAAGGGAGTTTGCTGGAGATTTGTATTGTTTGGACGTGAAACGCCCGCCTCACGGTTGAACGACTGTAGCCCCAATCATCTGAGGTGCTGAGGCTGGTGTTTCCTATTTTATCTGTCAGTTTCCTTTCCTTAGGGCGAGCTCCAACTTAATCGGGAGAGGCCGGAAGAGGGCAGACTTGGCTGTCCCTGGGTTGCAATTCCTCTTCGCCTTTCGAGAGGGCTTCCGCAAAATCGAATTTCAGGGCCCCGATATGTGTTGACACACGCACGCCCCGAGTCCGTTTTTTCCTCCGGGTTGATTTGGGGGGTTTTCCGCGCCGTGACGCCGCGCAACCTTTTGCTCCAAAGCGTCGGTCCGCTCTGTGCATCTCCTTTCACCGTCTCATCCCGTCCAGCCGGCTGAGCAGTTCGAGCGATTCGAGCACCTTGCCGGTACCGAGGACAATAGCGGTTTCGGGATTGTCGGCCAGACGGACCGGCAGGCCGGTTTCGGCGTGAAGCAGCGTGTCGAGGCCTTGGAGTTGCGAGCCGCCGCCGGCCATCACAATGCCGCCGTCCATGATGTCGGCGGCCAGTTCGGGCGGAGTGCGCTCGAGGCAGCTTTTGACCGCGTCCACGATGGTGTTGACCGGTTCGGCCAGTGCTTCACGAATTTCCTCGGAGGAGATTTGGATGGTGCGCGGCAGACCGGCCACAAGGTCGCGCCCTTTGATGGTGTAGGTTTTTTCTTCCGGCAGGACATCGGCCGAGCCGATTTTGATCTTGATATCTTCGGCCGTGCGCTCGCCGACCATCAGATTGTATTTGCGCTTGATGTGCTGAATAATGGCATTGTCCATTTCGTCGCCGGCCACGCGCACCGATTTGCTGACGACGATGCCGCCGAGCGAGACGACGGCCACTTCGGTCGTTCCGCCGCCGATGTCAATGATCATGCTGCCCGAGGGCTCAGTCACGGGCAAGCCGGCTCCGATAGCCGCCGCCATCGGTTCTTCGATCATGTGGACCTCGCTGGCGCCGGCCTGTTCGGCGGATTCGCGCACTGCCCGCTTCTCGACCTCTGTAATTCCGGACGGTACGGAGATGATGACGCGCGGATGCGCAAACTTCCGCTGCTCCATCCGCACGCGCCGGATGAAATACCGGAGCATCTCCTGGGTGGTCTCGAAGTCCGCGATCACGCCGTCCTTCATCGGGCGGATGGCCACGATGTTGGCGGGCGTGCGGCCGAGCATGCGCTTAGCTTCGGCGCCGACAGCCAGCGGCTTGCCCGTGTTGCGGTCAATGGCAACGACCGACGGCTCGCACAGCACGATGCCCACGCCGCGCACATAGACGAGGGTTGTGGCCGTCCCCAAGTCTATTCCAATGTCCATGGAAAAGAGTTTGCGAAACAATCGTCCGAACATAAAGGATTCTCCCTCGGCAGAACAGACCCCTCTGCATTCACAAAAGTTAGTTAGTCCACTACTTTGACCTTCCTTGCAAGCAAATTCTACGCAGGCGACTGGGCCGCCCTGGGCTCCATGCAGCAGCCGCAAAAAGTCGTTGCAGGTTGTCGGAACGCAGAGCACCGTCTGGTTTTGTGGCAGAGGGGCGTGGAGTTGTGGTTCGATTCCATGCGGGAGGATTTGCGTTGGTATCTGAGAGGCAATCTCCGGCGAAACCCATCCCTGTAGTTCACGTCGGCCCGCACGTACGGGCGAAAGGTGGAATGGCCACGGATATAGACAATTTCCTGAATATGCAAGGCGCGGACCGGGACCTGTCGGTCACGGCTATCGCAACGACGGCGCGGCGGGAGTTTGGAATACTGGGCGATGCTGCACTGACATTGTCGGGGATTGCGCGGGTGATGTTGGCGTGCTTGATGCGGCCGAAACCGATTCTGCACTTGCATCTGGCCTCGCGCGGGAGCGCTTTGCGCAAGGGAATCATCGTCCAGATTGCTCGCCTATTTCGCGTTCCATGTTTGATGCATGACCACGGGATTCAGCCGTATTACGAGAGGTCGGGCCGGCTGGTTCGATGGTGGATGCGTACGCTGTTTCGCCACAGCCGGGTTGTGGTCATTCTTGCCGAATGCGACCGGCCGCTGATCGAGACTTTCACCAAGGCGCCGATCGTGTTTGTTCCCAACGGCATAATGATTCCGCCGGAGGAGGCGATGGCGCGGCCGGGCGAAGGAGAGGGGCCGACGCAGTTTCTTTTTCTCGGCGGCGACATGCGCCGGAAGGGCATCTTCACGCTCCTCGATGCCGTGGTTTCGCTCCGACAGGAAGGGCTGCCGCTGAGTCTTACGATCGCGGGGGCCGACCGAAGCGGCGAAGTCGAGCCTCGGATTCGCCAACTAGGTCTCGATGAGTGTGTCCGAATGATCGGCTGGGTGGAAGGGGATGCGAAAGCACAAGTCCTTCGTAACAGCGACATATTTGTTTTGCCGTCGTTTCGAGAGGGCCTGCCGGTGGCTCTGCTCGAGGCGATGAGTTACGGTTTGCCGGCGATTGCCAGCACGGTCGGGGGAATTCCGGAGGCGGTGGTGGCGGGCGAGACGGGGTTGCTGGTTGAGCCGGGCGATGCGGCCGGTTTGGCAGCGGCGATGAAGGCTTTGGCCGACGATCCGGAGCTGCGCAGGAAAATGGGCGCAGCGGGACGTCGGCGGGCGGAGTCGCTCTATGCGATACCGGTGATTTGTGCACGAATCAAGGAATTGTATCGGCAGATGGCGGTGCAAGATTGACCGCTGACAAAGGGGTGCGATGGAGCCTCCAACTTGACTGGTTTCGCTTGGGATTCCGCAAAGCGGTGGTCTTTTGCTGCTATGCCATGCGAAAGTTCCTGTTGAAGCACGTGGTAGGAATTCCGCGACCTTGGCTGGCGGGTATGGGAAAAATGGAAAGAAAGCAGGAAGGGCCGTCAGCATTTCGTGTTGAGGATGGGCGCATTGTGTGGGGCGATATTGCCCGTAGCGGCGAAGGGATTCGTCTGGCCGCCGTGGGTGATTTGCAGCTGTCGGCGCGGATTGGGCGGGCGGTTATGCAGCACGGCGCAGCATGGCCGTTTGGGGACACGCTAGCAATTCTCGCGGGGGCCGATATCCGGTTTGGCCAGTTGGAGTTTTTTTTCACGCGCGAGCGGCGTGGCGCGATGCCGGGCAGCGAGGACTTTACAGCGGCGCTGCCGGAAGCGGCCGACGCGCTGTCGGCGGCCGGATTCGATCTTCTTTCGATAGCCTCGAATCACTCGGCCGACTGGGGAGCGGAAGGCATTGAAACCACGCGCGAGGTTCTGCGGGAGAAAGAAATCGCTTTTGCCGGCGCTGGTCTCAACGAGACAGAAGCCAACCAGCCGGTGATCCTGGAGCGGCGCGGCAGGCGGATCGGCCTGCTGGCCTATTGCAAGACGGGGGCATTCAGCGCGCGCGGCGACCGGTTGGGATCTGCGGAAATCCGGCCCGACAATGTAATTCCGGCGGTGGCGCGACTGAAGGAACAGGCGGACTGGGTGATCGTATCGCTGCACTGGGGGGTCGAGTATTGTCCTTATCCGCTGCCGGAGGACCGGCAGTTGGCGCGAGAGATCGTCGAGGCAGGTGCCGCCGCCGTCATCGGCCACCATCCGCATGTTGTGCAGGGGATCGAAGTGTATCGCGGAGCGCCGATCTTTTACAGCATCGGCAGTTTTTTGTATAATCCGCTGGACGAGCGCGTGGTGGACGAAAAGACCCTCGAATTGCGCCGCCATTCGCTGCTGGTCGAGATGACTTTGCAGCCGTGTGGTGTTGCCGGTTTTGGGGCGACGCCGACGCGGTTTGGCGAAGACGGGCGTTTGACGGTCTTGCAGGGAGAGGCGGCCGCGCGGGCATGTGCGCACGTTGAAAAGCTGTCGCGGGAAATGGAACAAGGCTGGCTGGCCGTCTCGGAAACCGCCGTCGGCAACCTGATCTCGATGGAGATGCGGACGGTCGGGGTGTTGTGGCGGCGGCATGGAATTGGGGTGTTGTGGCGGCTGGCGCGCGATTTGAAATGGCGGCATGTGCGGTTGCTGGGGGGTTTTTTGCTGGCCAAGGCCGCGCGGTTTGTGCGACGGTCCGGTCCGTCCGATTGACCCTCGAGGCCGAACGCCATGGCAATGCCCAGTCTCAAGTTGAAGACCTTTTACGAGCGATCGCCGATCGCCGTGCAGAACCTGATGTCCAGCGTCTTCGGTGTGATAAAGCGGCTGGACGAGCGCGGCCCCCTGTTTCGAAAAATCTTTCGCGAACTGGAAGAAACCCAATGGTGGGACCGCGAGCGCTTGCGTGCGCTGCAGATCGAACGGCTGCGAAACATTCTGCGGTTCGCCCAGGAACACGTTCCGTTCTACGGGAAGTCGTTTGCGGAATACGGTGTGAGCTGGCGGCAAGTCAGTTCAATGGAGGATGTGCGCAAGTTTCCGATGGTCACGAAGGAGGATCTGCGTTCGCGCCGCCAGGAGTTGATCCCCGACGTTGCGCCTGATTCGCGCGTGCTGCGCATGTCCACCAGCGGAACGACCGGTTCGCCGATCGAAGTCCTCTTCACTCACCGGACTTTGGTGGCCGAACGGGCATGGGTGGTGCGTCATCGCACGTGGGGCGGGTATGATCCGCGGAAGTGGCGGGGGACATTCGGAGGCTACCGGATCGTGCCGATCCAACAAAACGAACCGCCGTTCTGGCGATTCAACGTGCCGTGGCGGCAAATCCACTTTTCCACTCTGCACATGAGCGCTCGAAATTTGCGGTTCTATGCCGAGGCACTACGGAGATATCGGGTGGAGTATCTCGACGGCTACCCCTCGACGCTTTATCTGATGGCACGGTATTTGTTGAACAATGGGCAAACGATCCCTATGCGCGCGGTATTCACGGGGTCGGAGCCGGTGACCGAGGTCTATCGCGAGGCGATGGAAAAGGCGTTTGCCTGCAAAGTATTCGATTTTTACTCGATGACCGAGAAGGTCGCGGGCGCCGGCGAATGCGAACAACATAACGGCTATCACGTGTGCATGGAGCACGTGGTCGTCGAGGTGGCGCCGCTAGGGCCCGAGTCGGAATATGGAAAAGATATTGCGGGAGAGGTGGTTGGAACGTCGCTGGTGAATACGGCGATGCCGCTGATTCGCTATCGGCTGGGAGATGTGGCAGCGGCGGCGCCGGCGGCGTGTGCGTGCGGCCGCGGTCTGGAACTGATCGGCCAGGTGACCTCTCGGCTGCGGGACATTATTGTCTGTCCCGACGGTCGGCACGTGTCCGCCTGCTCGCTGACCCACCCCTTCAAGCCGATTCATTCCATTGAGGAATCGCAGTTGATTCAGGAAACTCTGACTGATGTGATCGTCCGGATCGTCAGGCGGCCGAATTACACGAAGGCCGACGAACGCCGGTTGGAAGAGGGGCTGCGCGAGCGGCTGGGGCCGGACGTGCGGCTGCACTTCGAGTATGTGGAGAAAATCCCGCGCACGGCCACAGGCAAGTTCGCCGCCGTGATTTCAAAGGTTTCCACCGAGCTGTGGGGGCCGTCGGAGCATTCGACGGCCGGGCAGTAGGGGAGAGGAGAAGAGCGCATGTATCCATTTCTGATCATCCCGGCCATAGACTTGATGTCGGGCCGGTGCGTTCGATTGCGGCAGGGCTGCCCCGACGCGCGGACGGAGTTCGGCGGCGATCCGGCGGAGATCGCGCGGAGGTTCGAGGCGGCCGGTGCCCAGCGGATTCATGTGGTGGACCTGGACGGCGCGTTCACGGGGGCGCCCGAGAACCTCGAAGCCATTCGAGCCATCCGCCGGGCCGTCAGGTGCGAGATCGAGTTAGGCGGGGGGTTGCGCACGCGCGAGGCGGTCTCCAATGCATTGAGCGAGGGGATCAACCATGTCATTCTGGGCACGCTGGCCGTCGAGCAGCCGGAGACACTGAAGGAATTGGTGGCGGAGTTCGACGGGCGGATTCTTGTGGCCATAGATGCACGCGACGGCATGGTGGCTGTTCGGGGATGGATGACCACCGAGAGCGGTCTGAGCGCGGAAATGTTTGCCCGGCGGATGACGGCGGCAGGTGTGCAAACATTTCTGCACACGGACATTTCGCGCGACGGGATGTTGCAGGGGCCGAACCTCGAGGCAACGCGCGCTCTGGCGCAGGCGGTGCCGGCGTCGTTTATCGCATCGGGCGGCGTGAGCTGTTTCGAGGACCTGCAGGCGCTGGTAGCGTTGAATCAGACCAATATCATCGGTGCGGTGGTCGGCCGCGCTCTGTACGACGGCCGCATAGACCTCGCCCGGGCCATCGAGATGCTGAAATAGGCGGGACGCGGGGGGGGACCTCTACTCTGTCGCGGAAGTACAATCCGCGGCGCGGCACGGACGGCCGCCGCAAAGAGAAAAGCGTCCAATTGCCGATTTTCCCCGCCAGGTTTCTGATGTCAATTGTTCGGGCCATTAAAGATTCGCGTCCTGTTCAGCACTGGCTGGTTCGACAAGGGCGCCGGTTGCTGGAACTCGCAAGGTCGGAAGGCCGGCCGGAACGCCTGACCGAATCGCGCGTCTTCTACGCGCTCGAGCGTCGCGTGCGCGAGTACCTTGAGAACAAACCGGAATGGGGACTGGAAGCCGGTGGCGACGGACTTCAGCGCGAGTCGTTCCTGCTGGTACGCGACATGCTGGATTTTCTCGTCGCGCATAGCGCCGGCGACGTGCAGCGCGGGCACAACCGCACGCTCAACCGTCTCGAAATGCTCGCCAAATGGCCGGAGCTGCGCTCGCGCCCGCTGCGCTGCTATTTCGAGACGACCAACCGGTGCAACATGCGCTGTCGCATGTGCGGGCAATCATTTTTCCGCGGCGACCGCGTGGACATGCCGCGTGAGGCGATCGCGCAGCTGGGCCCGCTCTTTCACTTCATGGACGATGTGAGCATATTTGGATACGGCGAGGCGCTGCTGGTGGACTACATTCCAGAGTTGCTCGATGCCATTCCGCCGCACGCCAACTCGTGGCTGGTGACCAACGGCTTGCTTCTGACGCCTGAACGGAACCGGATGCTGATCGAGCACGGTCTCAAGACGCTGTTCATTTCGATTGATGCGGCCACGCGCGGGACATATCAGTTTGTGCGGGGCGTAGATGCGTTCGACCGCATAGTGGCGCAAGTGGGCGATTTGCAGGAGCAAAAGCGGGCGCTGGGAAGCGAGACACCGCGCCTGACGCTGACGTTCGTGGCCATGCAGCGGAACATTGCCGAGTTGCCGGAGTTCGTGCGGCTGGCGCGCCGCCTGGGCGTCGGGCGCGTGATCGCCGACTACCTGGTGGTTTATTCGCGCGACATGCAGGCGCAGTCGCTATATTATGAGCAGGAACGTTCCGACCAAATCGTCGAGGAGGCTGTGCGCGTCGCACAGGAGGAAGGCGTGGATCTGACACCGCCGATCCGGTTCTCGTCGCCGGTGGAGCGGGCAGTGCGCAAGCCGCGGTGCGCCGAGCCGTGGGAGTTCATTTACTTTCGCGCGGACGGGCTGGTGCAGCCCTGCTGCACGAACAGCGATGGGATGGCGCGATGGGTCGGGGCGGAGTTCTTTGACTACTGGAACTCGCCGGCCTATCAGCACCTGCGGCGCACACTTTATACGGCGGGGCAGAGTCCGTGGTGCCGCGGCTGCATTCATGTGTGCTATCGCGACATTCGGCGCGAGTCCGCACATTTGCATATCATGCCGGAGAGCGAGAGCGCAGAAAACGGGCAGTAGGCTGTGAACTGTGAGGTTGCAATCGTCCTCACAGTCTATGAGCCGGGGGGAAAATGTGGGAGGTTTGCACTTCGGATTTTTTTTGTTTAAAGTTTTGGCCAAAATGGATGTATCTTTATAGAACATGCAAGGTTTGGTTGTGGGTACAGGCTACGTTCGGTGGGTTGAAACTTGTCGAGGAAAAGCGGCAGCATGGCTGCCGCAGTCCAAAGGGAGGGTTTGTAGGATCGGGGCGAAACTTTCGGAGTGCGGCAGCCGTGCTGCCGCTTTGCCGTAGGGGTTCAGCGCAGGGCAAACTGAATCTTAAACTGCTCCGAAAACAAAGGTGAGAGGTTAGAGTTTGGAGGTTAGAGAAAAACGTGGCTGCGACGTGGCGACCTAAGTATTTTTGTTTTTTGCCCTGAGTGACGCATTGGCGTCGTGAAAGACTACATGCAGTGGGGACTGGTCTGGCGTTGGCGGAATCGGGTGCTGCGATGGCCGACAAAACCTATATCGTCATTCTTGCCTATAATGAGGAGGATGGCCTGCCGCCGCTGCTCGAGGCGATTCAGCGCGAGATGAATGCCGCCCACCGCGGCTACCATGTTTTTGTCGTCAACGACGGCTCGACCGACGGCACACGCCAAGCGGCTTTGGATGCCGCCCGCTCCATGCCGCTCGATGTGCTGGATCACGAGACCAACCGCAACTGCGGCGCGGCCTTCCGCACAGGCATTACCGAGGCGTGCCGGCGGGCGCAGCCCTCGGATGTGATCGTGACGATCGAGGGCGACAACACCAACGATGCTTCGGTGATGCCGGTCATGGTGAGTCGGATCGAGGCGGGATGCGACGTCGTGGCTGCTTCGCGCTACTGCCGCGGCGGCGGAATCGAAGGATTTCCGTTTGCCCGCCGAATTTATAGTACTGCCCTGAATTGGCTGTTGCAGGTTCTGTATCCGATTCGCGGGATCAGCGACTACAGTTTTTTTTATCGAGCGTATCGAGCGGGGATTTTGCAACGGGCCCTTGCGGTCTATGGCGAAGATTTTATCGAGAGCTTCGGATTCGTGGCGAACGCCGAGATTCTGCTGAAATTGCGCCCGTTCGGACTCCGCGGCGGAGAGGTGCCGACGGTGTATCTCTACCACCGGAAAGCCAGCCAAAGCAAAATGCACATAGCGCATACGATCCGCGAGTATGTACGGTTGTTTCGGTGTTTACGCGCCGCGCGGCGGAAGTATTTTTCCTAGCACAAGCACATCCCACTCGGGGCGAACAAACGACAAACCTTTGCGCGTGCCGGTGTTTCATCGCGCGGGCGGGCCATCCGGCTCTCAATTGTTGCGGATGTTTGCATGCACCTCGCCGATTGCATGGATTGTTTCGTCGCTTCCCCAGACCAGCAGATTTCTTCCTTCCAATATGGCGGGATCGAGAGGCGGACTGGCCAGCAACGCCGGCCCTTCGCTCAGCGATGTGTCATCGTCCAGCGCCGCCGTAAACTGCAGGGAATCGGGGCCGGCCATCGGCTCGATCACCCGGCCGAGATGGCGTACGACGTCATTCTGGATGATCCGCATTCCGGCTACGGGCAGTTCGGGCAGAGGGGATTGCGTCTGAATCAGCCAGCCCCGATCGCCGCGCATGATCGAAACGGGGCATTGCCATTCGGTTGCGATGCGGCATTCGCCGCCATGCAGGGCGTTGTGGTCTGGAAGGAAGACATGAAATTGTCTGCGAGCGGCGGGTTCGTCAACGGCAAGCGGCTCGGCGTCAAGGATTCGGACGCGGAGGGCCCCTTGAGTCAAATAAAGGGGCAGATAGCGTGCGGCGAGCAGAAGAGCTGCGAGCGTGGGCGAGGAGGTTTCGAGGAGCCAGCCGGTGCGGATTCCGTCGGACGCGAGGGGAGCCAGCAATTGTGCGGAACCTGCAATGCTCCCGCCGATGCCGACGATTGCGGCATGGCGATTGTCGCCGAAGGTGTCGGAGGCAAACGAGCCGTCGGCGGCCAACACGGCGATGGCGCCGTGCGAGGGTGAATTGCGGTTGGGCGGGTTGCGCGAGATGGTATTGCTTTGCGATACGAGCGGACCCAGCGAAAGGGCGGCGCAACCGAGCGGCGCGATATTCTGCCGGATCGAGTTTTCGGTGAGCAAAAGTCCTTCGGGGCCGCGGCTGGGGCGAAAGCCCAGCGCACCGCCGCAGCGAGCGGCGACATTGAACTGAAACTCGTTTTCATCCGCGACAATCGGAGATAGGCCGTCGGTGCCGACTACCAACCCTCCGAAGTCGCGCCCCGCGCGGTTGGAGGAAATTACGTTGTCGCGCAGTGTAACGGCCGACAGATCCGTGCAGCCAACTTCAAGGCCGCCGACGTCGCGGTCGGCGTGATTATCGCGGATTTCGTTGCGAATCAACAGCGCTTCGGCCATTTGCTCGACGTCGAGGAGTCCGCCGCCCCAATGGCCGTCGGACTGTCCCGCGGCGCGCGCCCGATTGCCCGCGATCCGATTGCGCGAGAACAACAGGCGGCAATCGCGCGCTAGCAGGTCGAAGGCGCCGCAAAAGCCGCCCGTCGGCAGGTCGTCGCGCTGTCCGGCTGTATTGTCGAGGAATGCGCTGCGCTGGATCACGACATCGTCGGCACGGGCAATATTCAACCCGACGGCGCCGGCAAGTCGTCCGGCGAGGTTCTCGCGGAAGACGCAATCCTGCATTTGAAGGGCGGCAATGTCGGAAACAAGGATTCGTCCGGCACCCTGATCGCGGCCGGCACGGTTGTTGGCGGCCTGCAGGCCGGCAATCAGGCAGGCCCCGCCGCGGCGATGGTCTATGACGAACGCCCCGGAATCACCGAGGATACGGCGCAACAGCGCACGGCCGGACTGCGGCCGCTCGGCGCCGCCCAGCCGGATGCTGAACGAAGTCGGACCGGTATCGGCATCGGCCACCGTCCACGAACGCGAGCCCTGCGTGATCAGATCGCCCGGCGCGGGAACGATGCCTCCCGGGCGTGAAAAGCCGTCGGGTGCAGCCGATGCGACCGTCCACCGGCCGTTGTCGCCCTCTGTCAGAACGATCGGTTCGGTTCGCTCATACCAGGCGAGATTTCCGGACCAGATGGATTCCTCGACCGCCAGCCAGGAGTGGTTTTGCGAGGCGATCCAGACGGCGCCGGCATCGCCATGGGCGCGATTGGCCCAGCAATGCGCCGCCCACAGCGAGACGCTGCACTGGTTGTCGGCAAGGATGGTCAGCGCGCCGCCATTGCCCGCGACGGCGCTATTGTGGTGGAACCGGCAGTCATACAGGTTGAGCGGCGACCGTTCGCGCAGCGACACAAATAGTCCGCCATGATTGCCGCCGGCAATGTTTTCCATGACCGTTGTGGCATGGATGGACACAGGGGAGTCGCGAATCGCTTCTACTGCACAGGCACCATAGGCGCCGCCATGCGCGCGGTTGCCCGCCCATTCGCAGTCGCTGATGCTCAGGGCTGTGCCGTCCTTGCAATACACATGGAGCGCGCCGTAGGGTCCGCTGCTGCCGTTGTCCTCGAACCGGGTTTCGTCGAACACCAAAAGGGAGCCGGAATAGGCTTCGACCTCGAAAGCGCCGATCGGACCGGTCCAGGCGTTGTTGCGCGCGACCTCGCAGCGACGGAACGCCGCGGCGCTGTCGTCGCTGAGGCGAATATAGCCGGCGCCGGCGCTGCCGCTGCTTTCATTGTCTGCGAACACGCAGTCGGCGAACTCCGCCCAGGCGCCGCTGAGGAAAGCAAACCGTCCCACGCCGGCATCGCGGGCGCTGCGATTGGATTCCCAGCGGCATTGATCCCAGCGCACGGGGCTGCCCTCGTGAAACTCAAATACCCCGGCGCCATTGGAGCCGTCGCGGGCAAAGTTGCCCAGAAAGCGGCAGCCAATGGCGGCGACGGCCGATTCGTCGGTTACCCACCATTCGCCGATGCCGTTTTGGCAGCCGGCCTCGTTGCGCTCAAACACACAGTCGCGCAATCCCATCGAAGAGCGACCGAACAGCGAGCAGTTGAGCGCGCCATCGGAGTCCGCCGCATGATTGACTGCGAACCGGGTGTTTTGGAATCGAACCGCGGTTTGATTGCGGGCCAGCACGCGCAGCCCTCCGCAACGGCCGCTGGCCTCGTTGAAGGCAATGTCGCAATCGCTCAGCGAAACGGTGCTGGCTTCGTCGGCGATCAGCTGACCGACGCCGCAATCTTCGGCGGCGTTGTTCGAGAGGAACGTGGTTGCGACGATCGCCAGAGCGGAGCGTCGTGCAATGCGGCAGTCGAGAGCGCCATAGGCGCCTACATCGGCGAGGTTGGCCTGGATCAACGAATCGGCCAGCTGTAGTTGGGAATCGGTTTCGACGACGGCGAGAATTCCGCCGCACTCGGCGGCCGTATTGCCGCTGATTTGGAGATTTGAAAGCGCACAGGCCGAACCATTGCCGATCCGAAAGCCCAGCGCGCCTGCGGCCAGCCGCGCCTGGTTGGCCAGCAGGCGTTCGCCCGAGATCGTGGCGTCCACATTTTCGTCCAACTCGTAATAAGCGGCGCCGCACGAGCCGGCAATCGCCTCGTTGCTCTCCATGCGGTTGTCGAGACATTCGAGAGCGGACAAAAAAGCCAGACGCAAAGTCAGGGCGCCGCCGTTCTGGCCGGCGCGGTTGCCGGCAAAGCGATTGCGGAGAAGATGAACGCGGCAGCCGGCTTCGGCGGCAATATCCAGTGCACCGCCCTCGCCGGCGGTGGAGTTGTGCAAAAAGGTGTTGCCGGCGCAGAGGACTTCGCATCCATGGCTGGCGCGGATCGCCAGAGCGCCGCCTGCCGATTGCGAGGAGCCGGCGCTGTCGTTGCGGGTCAGCACGTTGCTGGTGATGCGGCATTTTGCGCCTTCCGCCAGGGTGATGAAAAGAGCGCCGCCGGCGCGGTCTGCCTGGTTGTATTGGATTTCACAGTGGCTGACGGCCAACTCATCGCCTTCGTCCAGCACGGCATAGACGGCGCCCCCGCATCGCGACGAAGTTTCTCCGGCGAACCCTCCGGCGATTTGCAGACCATCGAGATGGACGCGAAGCGGGATGGGAGGGGAGACGGCCGTGTCCGAGGTGTTCTCGCGGCCGATCTGAAAGACACCGCTGCGCGGGAAGATCAGCCAGGCCGGTCCAGTGGAAATCGCTTCGTCGCTGTCGAACCGAAGCCGCCAACCAAATTCGTCGCGCTGGGCCGAGAGAATTCTCCGCAGAGTGCGGTCTTGCATCAACAATTGTCCGCCGGACAGTTCGGCGGCAGAAGCGGACAGCAGCAGCCAGCGATTACGGGAACGAAGAAGCAGCGCCGATTCGCTGGTGGCGGGGGGGAGGATTGCCGTGGGATACGCGGTGATGCTGCGTGTAGTATGATCGGCGCTGAATCCGCCCAGGATGGAAAGGCTCTTGCGAATCGTTACCGACTCGAAGTATGTTCCGGCGGCTAGGCGAAGTTCGTCGCCGGGCGCGGCGGCATCCACGGCTTGCTGAATGGAATCGAACGCACCTTGCCCGCCGACGTCGAGGACGGCGCCGAAGGACCGGGAGGTCCCGCCCAACGCAATCATGCCGCCGGCCAGAAGGCAGAGCAGGGATAGGTACGGGAGCAGTTGGCGTCTTGCCGATTGCATCGCACCGATGGAAAGCAGATTGATACAGGTCATCCGGCCACCCGCAATACACGGACAGCTCGTGCTCTTGACTGCGGCCTTTTAGGAAGATATTTAGCGCTTATGTGCGAGGTGGAGCGAATCCCGCACTCCTGGCCGTTGTCAGAGAATTAAGTTGAAATCTTGTTGGCTCCGAACGCAAGATAATAGAAGCGGCCAAACAATGCAACGGCCCGTGGCGCAGTGAAAAAATTGAGAGCCGCGGAAACTGCAGGGCAGTTTGGCTGCGGGGCAATGTTCGTCGGGTAGGATTGATTGAAACGTATGGCAAATTCTTCTCCGATAGCTGTCGGACATGGCGATCATCGCCACGAGGTCGAGCACGCTCTCGGTGTTGTGTTTTGCATCAATGCGACCTATCTGGTCGTCGAGCTTGTCGCCGGCATAATGACGGGGAGCCTTGCCCTGCTCAGCGATGCGGGCCACATGCTGTCCGACGTGGGCGCTCTCGCCATTGCGTGGGCGGCTTCGCGCCTCAGCCGCCGGCGGGCGACGGCGCGCCGGACTTACGGCTATGGGCGGGCGGAAATTCTCGCAGCGTTGATCAACGGCCTGATCCTGTGGCTTCTGGTGGGCGCCATTTTTCTGGAAGCGATCAAACGCCTGTTCCATCCGCCCGAGGTGCTTTCGGGGCCGATGCTCGCCGTTGGTGCAGCCGGACTGATTTTGAATTTGGTCAGTGTAAGCGTATTGTTTCGCCATCGGCAGCACAACCTCAATCTCCGAGGTGCTTTCCTTCACGTCATCGGCGACAGTCTCGGCTCGATCGGCGTTGTCGCGGCAAGCCTACTGATATTGAAGTTCGACTGGCATTGGGCCGACCCATTGGCCAGTTTTTTCATCGGAGGGCTGATCCTGTTCAGTTCCTGGGGCTTGATCCGCGACAGTGTGCACATTCTGCTCGAAGGCACGCCGGCTCATTTGAATCCTGCACAAATCCGCGCGCACCTCGAAGCCATTGACGGCGTTCGCGCCTGCCACGATCTGCACATCTGGCTGATCGGTTCGGGCGAGCCGATTCTGACCGCCCACCTCGATGCCCAGCCCGCCGCCGACCGTTCCCGCCTGCTTCGCGAGGCGACGCAGATGCTAGCCGACCGTCACCAGATCGAGCACGTGACAATTCAGGTCGAGAAAGAAACTCTGCCCGAACCGCATCATGAGTAGCGCCGTTTGCCGGTTTCAGAGCAGCTCGGCATCCGCTTTGTCCGTGCAGCCGATCGCATGCTGCGCATATCCATGCTCTGTAAGACACGCAGTCCGCGCGTGCACGACGGCGATATCCGCGGCGCTGAAAACAAAATGAGAGAATAGTCTTTTTCGCGGCCCCGAAATAATTTGCAATTTTCTTGTTGACTCTTGTCCCCGCCTCGGCGAAAGTCCTTTCAGTTATGTGGCTGAAGATTCACGGCTCCCGCTGGTTTTTCAGCAAGTGTGGCTCTCAAGCAAGTCTCTATCGGTTTCTCTGCAACGCGCTGGTCTTCACCGTGCAGGTTCCGAACATCGGGTCTGCCCACGAGTTCGCCCCACCGACCGGAATCCTCAAATCCAACCACTGAAAAGAGGTGCAATGAGTTAATGAAAGGAACCGTCAAGTGGTTCAACAATGCCAAGGGCTTCGGCTTCATTACCCGCGAGGACGGCGGCGATGTGTTCGTGCATCACACCGGCATCAAGGGCGACGGCTACAAGAGCCTGAATGAGGGCCAGCAAGTCCAGTTCGACATCACCCAGGGCCCGAAAGGCCCCCAGGCGTCGAACGTCACGGTGCTGTAGTTTGGGCGAAGAAAGCGCGTAAACGAAAGCAAGATGCGCCGGCTGCCATTGCGCAGCCGGCGATTTTCTTTTGAGGCTAGCCCGCCCGGGCGTTTTTTGGCTCTCGATTTTTTCAGCACCGTTTGGGGAGTTTTTGCCCGTTGCATCTCTGTCGGTCGGCGTCTATGGATTTCCTCGCGCGTGGGAAATGCCAAACACCGTTTTCCCCATATGCCGCTGTTTGCCTGCATCCTGCCGACCTTTAACCGTCCCGATTTCACTGTGCGGGCGGTCGAGTCTGTTCTTGCGCAAACCCTTGGGGACTTCGAATGCATCGTCGTGGACGACGGCTCGACCGACGAGACGGCGGGGCGTATTCTTTCCATCCGAGACCCTCGGCTGCGGCTGATTCGACAGGCCCATCGCGGGGTGTCCGCCGCCCGGAACCATGGGGTCGCGGTTTCTTCCAGTCCGTGGATTGCCTTTCTCGATTCGGACGACCTGTGGCTGCCGCAGAAAATGGAACGGCAGCTGGCCTTTATGGCTGCCCATCCGACGGTGCGTCTTTCGCAGACCGACGAGATTTGGATTCGGCGCGGGCGCAGGGTCAATCCCATGAACAAGCATCGCAAGAGCGGGGGCGATTTGTTTGCGCGCTCGCTCGAACTTTGTATAATCAGCCCTTCGGCGGCCGTGCTTTCGCGCAACCTGTTCGACGAGGTCGGCGGTTTTGACGAAACCTTTCCGGCCTGCGAGGATTACGATCTGTGGCTGCGGATTACCTGCCGCCATCCGGTCGGCTTTCTTCCCGAGCCGCTCGTTATCAAACACGGCGGCCATGCCGATCAGTTGTCGCGCACGGTGCCGGTTTTGGATTTGTGGCGCATTCGGGCCATTGACAAAATCCTGCGCAGTGGGCGATTGAGTGAATCGCAGCGTTGCGCCGCCCGGACCGCGCTGCGGCGGAAATGCCGGATTGTTATCGCGGGTGCCCTCAAGCGCGGGCGGCGGGAGGAAGCGGCGCGATTGCAAGCGCTGCTGGCCGAATACGGACTGAGCGATCGCGAAGGGTCTAGCCATGCTTCATGACCGCCCCTTTTTTCTGATGACCGCTGTATTTGTGCTGGCCATGGCTTTGCATTGCGTTGTTTCCACGATCTTGCCGTTCGATTTTCGTGTGCCGCGCCTGCTGCCGCTGGCTGTCGCCGTGATAGCGCTGCGCTGGGGCAGCATAGCCGGCGGTTGCTGGGGGGCATTGGGAGGGCTGATTTTGGCGCTGCTGTCGGGCGAGCCGCCATTTGCCGCCGCCACCGCCCTGACCGTTAGCGGATGGATTGCCGGCGAGATTCCGTCGCGCTTTCCGCTCGAATCCTCGGCGGCCATTGGTTTGGCGATAGCGGTTTCGATGCTTCTCGAATTGGCGCTGGTTTTTGTTTTTCGCGGCATTTTGCCTGCTGAATCGCTGCGGGCGGCCATTTGGACCACGGGCTGGGCCATGATGGTCGGCCCGCTGCTTTATGGGCTTGTCGTTCATCTTTCAACGGCTCCGCCCGGCCAGCGCCTTCCCACAGAACCCGAAGCGTGAGGGGTTGCAGGATGGCGGTTGAGCGCACGGCACGGGAAACGGCGGAGGATAAAATCGCTTGGGATGTATTTTTGTCCTGTTTTCCGTCTGCGCTGGCACAACGGATCCGGGAGCGGTCCGATACGCTGCTGGATTTAGCCCGCCGGGTATTGGATGAAAATCAAAAGATCAACCTTACCGGTGCTCGCGATTTTGCGAGCTTGTTCCATGACCATGTTCTCGATTCGCTGACGCTGGCGCCTTGGATCGTCGAGAGGGCCGACAAGCCGGAAGAGTGTCAGTTGTTGGTGGATGTGGGTTCGGGCGGGGGATTTCCTGCACTGCCGCTGGCTGTTGTTTTTCCGCGGATGAAAATCCTGTGCATCGAGTCGGTGGGGAAAAAAGCCCGAGCGCTCGGCGGTCTCTGCGCGGCCTTCTCGTTTTCGCGCGTGACCGTCCTGGCCGAGCGCGCCGAGTCGGCGGCGCGCGACCCGCGTTGGCGCGAAAAAGCCGATTGGGCCACCGCCCGCGCCGTAGGTTCCCTGCCCACCGTGTGCGAGCTGTGTCTTCCCTTTCTTCGAGTCGGCGGGTTTTGTCTTGCGCAGCGCGGTGCGAGCGCCGAGGCCGAAGCGGCGGCGGCGCAGCGGCCGATTGCGCGACTTGGGGGACGCGTGGACCGTCTGGCGGCTGTCGGCCCGCCGTCCGCCGTTCGGCGCCATTTCATCGTGCTGATCGAGAAAATTGCGCCGAGTCCGGACGAGTATCCACGGCGGCCCGGTTTGCCGGCCAAGCGGCCGTTAGGCGGGTGAAGTATGGACGGTGTAGACGGAATGGACGGAGTGGGCGAGGCCAAGAAACGCAAGTTCACTGTGCTTTCGGAGGAAGCCGGTCTGCGCCTGGATGTCTGGCTGGCCCGGCATCTGCCGGACTTTTCGCGCTCGGCCGTGCAACACCTCGTTCGGGCCGGCCGTGTAAGGCTGAACGGCCGGGTGCAAACGAAGTGCGGCGAAGCGGTTCGCGCCGGCGACCGCGCCGACATTGAACTGCCGCCTCCGGCTCCCGCGACCCCGCAGCCGCAGGACATCGCGCTCGATATTGTCTATGAGGACGAATCGTTGCTGGTGCTGAACAAACCGGCCGGCCTCGTAGTCCATCCCGCGGCGGGCGTTCGCGACGGAACGCTGGTCAACGCCTTGCTGTATCACTGCCGCGATCTGTCGGGCGTCGGCGGGGTCGAGCGGCCCGGCATTGTGCATCGTCTCGACAAGCTCACCAGCGGCCTGATGGTGGTGGCCAAAAGCGATTGGGTCCACCGCTCACTCGCTGCGCAGCTGTCTTCGCATTCCATCCGGCGTACGTATGCGGCCGTTGTGTGGGGGACGTTTCAGCCGCCCGACGGGACCATTTCCAGCAACATCGGTCGTCATCCCAGCGACCGCAAGCGCATGGCGGTGGTATCGGTCGGCGGACGCCGCGCGGTAACGCATTACCGAACGGTCTGTACGGCGGGCGGTCTGAGTGTGGCGGAACTTTCCCTCGAAACCGGACGCACTCACCAGATTCGTGTTCATCTATCGCACAAAGGCCATCCGGTGGTCGGCGATGCGCAGTATGGCTATACGGGGAAAGCGTTGGAGGTTGCGCTCGGGCGACTCGATCCAGCGTTGCGGGCGGTTACGGCGTCGGCGGGCCGCCAATTGCTTCACGCTCGTCGGCTGCAATTTGCGCATCCGCGAACGCATGCCCTGATGGACTTCGAGGCGCCCTTGCCTGACGATGTGGCACAGGTCGCCGCCGCAATCGAAAGGCTTGCGGCGCGCGCTTTATCTTGAAATGTGGGGGAACCTGATACTTCAATGGTCGGGGTGGGACCCGACCTTCCAAAGGCGCAAAACCGGTCTTGCTTCGCTCCAAGGAAAGAAATGCTGGACATCCGGTCCGGCGTGAAGTTCAAGCTCGCCGTTGTCGGAAACGGCAAAAAACAACATGCATTTTTTCGGGAGGCAAGGGTATGGCTCTGGTAGGGAACAAACGGTGCAAGGAAGCTGCCGTCGCAATACAGCTCTGGCTTGGAGTCGTGTTTGCCGCTCCGCTGGGGGAGGCAGGAGCAGAACTTTCGGTCGCCGATTTCAAGTTCGACGGACCCCTGGGATCGGACGGCGCCGTCATCGAGAAGATCGGAACCAATCATTTCAAGATGACGCTGGGCCATGCGCCCGGTCATCCGACGTGGGCCAACAACTGCCAGTTTCAAATTGTGCGGAATGCAAAGGGAAACTCGTTGACGCTCGACGTGGTTTTTCTCGGCGGCAACGAGTTCCGGTTCAACGAGTACTTTCACTCGTGGTCCTATGACGGCAAGAATTGGACTCCGATCCACTGGGAGAGGGACTCGAAAGATTCGAAAGAAGGCGACACGCTGAAGTTTCCCGTATTCGAGCAGGACACTGTCTATTGCGGCCTTCAGGTGCCGATGAGCTACGAAGACCTCGTCGAGATGGTCGGCGTGTGGGAGAAAAATCCCAACGTCAAAGTGTATATCATCGGCCGGTCGGTGGGAAAGCGGAACATTTACCGTCTGGAAGTGACCGACCCGAAGAGTCCCGTGCCGGAAGAAAAGCGCTGGGTTCACTATTTCACCAATCAGCATCCGGGCGAACACAATGCACAATGGCGGATGGTCGGAATGCTCGAATGGCTGTTGAGCGACGAGGGGGCGGACTTGCGCCGGCGCTCGATTTGCCATTTTCTGATCATGACCAGCCCCGATGCGCCCTCGCACGGATGGTATCGCACCAACAGCGAGGGAAGCGACATGAACCGCGCGTACCGTCCGGCCGGAAGCAACCGGCAGGAACAGACGCACGAGCCGTATTTGTGCCAGGTGGATTTCGAGAAGATCATGGCGTCGAAAGCGCCGGCGACCAGTTGCTGGAGTTTCCACACATGGGGCGGCGTGGTGGACCCGATCTTTACGTCGGGGCCGGAGATCGGGAAAATCATCGGGCCGGCCAGCGAGTTTGCGCAAATTCTCGAACGCAACGATCCGAACGATCTGGTCAAACCGCTGTCCTATCGCAAGGAGGCGAAATATGGCAGCACGTCGTGGACGGACGGGCCGCACATGCAGTTTGGCATTACTACGATCTTGTGCGAGGGCGCGGCGGTCATCTATACCAAAGAGAAGAACATGGAATCGGGGGGGGTGCTGATCAAGAGCCTTGCGGAATACTGGAAAGGGACAAAACCCTGAGGGGTTGGGAATTTGTTCCCGCGGCTGGGTTTTACTCCTTGATACCCTATAGCGAGGCGAGAGCCACTAACTCATGGAGAGCTAATGTCCATTTCCGGCTGAATCCCGGCTTCCAAATTAGATATTTTGCGAGCGGTAGAGGCACAGCAGTATGAATGTCCGAGCCACTTTCCGAAACGTATTCGGCAGGGCCGAAGTGCTCCCTGGAATATGCGTGCCGGGTTGCACGCGGTTGTCGGTGCTGCCCAACCAGTGCTCGCCCGAACGTGTCGAGCAGGTCAAGGCGGGTCAGCGCACGACGGCCAACGCCGCCCGGTGGGGGTTCGGTGAAACCGATTCGACCGACGCGCTTCAGTCGGCGATCTATTCGGGCGCGCGGGCGATTGGTCTTTGACGGCTGTGTCTGGAAGAACGTTTCGATTCAGGAAGCCAGCGAGGCTAAACGCGCCGGCGCAAGCGCCCCACTGGCGCTCCAGTTCAGCGAGACCGACCTCACGCAGGCCTAGGGCGGGAGGGAGTTTCGCAATTGCAAAGTCGAGGATAGTTTCGACCGGCCGATCCTGGCAGCGCGCTTTCCCAGAGGCGACTCTCTCATGCGGGACATTCACGGCGCGATCTTTGCCGCCAATCCGTACGGCATCCGCGGGCAGAAAGAGGGAAGCAAGTAGTTTTTGCAGTTAGCAAGAAGTAGTCTGGGTGATCTTTCGAGAGTAAAGGTGTTGGATAGTGTTATTCGTTCATGCTGAAGATTCTTTTGTTTGAAGAGCTAGCCAAAGTGCATGCGTCTTTGTGGAGCATGGGATGTTTGGTTGGGCTATAGGCGGGGTTCGGTGGGTTGAAGGTTGTCGGGAAAAAGCGGCAGCATGGCTGCCGCAGTCCAAAGCGAAAGCGTTCCGCTTTGCAGGATCAGTCCCAAACGAGTGGGGCGGCTCTGGCAGGGCAGGCAAGTGTTGAAAGTGCGCAAGGCAACAGCATCATGTACGTCAAGGTTTGTTTTGTTCACAGATTTTCGGGAGATGGGCCGATGAAACGGAAAAACTTTTTCCAGACTCTTGGCGGCGGCGCCGCAGCCGCCACGCTACCCGCGGCAAAGTCTGCTCCCACGGCAAAGTCGAAAAGCGATCTGCCGAATATTGTCATCATCATGACCGACCAGCAGCGGGCGGATTTTACGAAACTCGCCGGTTTTCCTTTGGACACTCAGCCGTTTCTCGACTCGCTGGCGCGGCGCGGCACCCGGTTTCCGCACGCTTACACAACCGAGCCGGTCTGCGCGCCGGCGCGGTGCAGCCTGTTCACCGGCCGATTCCCCAAGGCGCATCGCGTGCGCGAAAACAGCGGTATCCGCCACTGCTTCTTTACCCGCGATCTGGCCGACGTGTTACGCGAGAAAGGCTACCGCCTCGCTCTGTGCGGCAAAAACCACTCGCACCTGCAGGCAAAGGGTTTCGACACGTGGCGTTCCTACGGCCACTGGGACGGGCCGCTGGGCCCAAACGCTGCTGCTGTACGCGAGGCAGAGTTCGAGCGCTGGCTGCTCGAGCTGATAGATGAGATCGGCACCGAGCCCACGCCTTTTCCGCTCGAAGCCCAGCACCCCTACCGCATGGTCACTGACGCGATCCAGTTTGTCGAGGCGACGAAAGACCGACCGTGGTTTCTTTGGCTGTCATTTCCCGAACCGCACAATCCGTATCAGGTTCCGAAGCCTTACTGGGACATGTTTCCGCCGGAGGCTGTACCCGACCGCGCGGCGGGAGCCGAGGCGTTGGAGAATCGCAGTTTCAAATGGCGCTGGCAGCGGCAGTTGCTGTTGCACTACATCCCCAACTACGAGAGTCTGTGGCGGCGCGTGCGCTCGAATTACTGCGGTATGCTTCGGCTGATAGACGACCAGGTGAAACGGTTTGTCGAGTATCTGGAAAAAACGAGCCGCATGGACAATACGATAATCGTTTTTGCGGCTGATCACGGCGACTTTGTCGGGGACTACGGATTGCACAAGAAGGGAGTCGAGTTGCCGGAATGTTTGGTGCGGGTTCCAATGATATGGGTCGGCCCCGGCATTCGATCGGGTCAAACGCATCATCCGGCTTTTGTTTCGCTGGCCGACGTTATGCCCACGTTGTGCGACATGCTGGGCGCAGCTATGCCCGAAGGGGTTCAGGGCCGCAGTCTCTGGCCGTTGCTGCAGGGCCGGCCCTATCCTGAGGCGGAATTTCGGAGCGTGTATGCGGAAGGTGGCGTCGGAGGCTTGTTTTTCGAGGAGACGGACTCGCTGGATTTCGATCATCCGGTGATCAAGCGTCCCGGGAAAAACATCTTCGATGAACTAAATTCCTACAGCCAAAGCGGGACGTTCAAAATGGTTCGGATGGGCGACTGGAAGCTGGTGTTCGATATGATGGGAAAGGGCCAATTGTATGATCTGAAGACGGACCCGGCGGAACTGCGCAACCGGTTTCAGGATCCGGCGCTGTCGGCGGTAAAAATGCAACTGTTGCAGGAATTGCTCGCGTGGACGCTTCGCACGGAGGACGTGTTGCCGACCAACCGCTACATTCACAAATGGGCCGAGCGGAATTGGTATGCTCCGCACCGCGTGGTTCCCTTGTAAAGGCGGGAGCGTTTTCAGCGGGCCGACATCACTGGATGACCTCGATTTCGACAGGCACGATGCCGGCGCGAATCATACCGAGTTCGCGGGCGGCCGCCTCGGACAGATCAATAATCCGTCCCCGAATAAACGGTCCCCGGTCGTTGATTCTTACAACGACTTCGCGTTGATTGGTCAAGTTGCGGACGCGGACGATCGAATTGAACGGCAGGGTGCGGTGAGCCGCCGTCAGTTCAGCCTTGTTGAACCGCTCGCCGTTGGCCGTCTTGCGCCCGTGATGCCAGCCGCCATACCACGACGCGACGCCGCGCTGCACAAACAGCGGCTCGGCCGGAGGAAGGTCCAAGGGGGGAATTCCTTGAAAAGCGACAGGTTGAGTTGGAACTGTCTGCAGGTCAACAGTCGTCTCGGGCATTTGGGAAAGACCGCGCGGGGCGGGAGGCGGAGGAGGCATCGGGCTTTCCCATTCCCTTAGAGCGGCGGATGTCAATGAACAGGCCGAACCGAGCACAACGGCCACAAATGCGCCAAGCACAACGGCTGCAAACAAAATGGTCTTTGCTATTGCGCTGGCCAACTGCATCCACACAGTCCGTGTTATTGTATTTGCCCAACGGCTTGCAGCGGGTCGAAACAGAAAACTGAGCGCTAGCAAGGGAATCGGCGCAGCCCGACAAGCAGAATGGCATACCATGCGGGGGCATGCCATTCAGCATACTAAACGCAAAATACGGATTCGAAAATGACGCGAAAATGATTTTTTGCGGATGGCAAATTTTGATGGATGGGCACCAAAGACAATTCAAAGTTAATCCCTGGATTTTGTAGATTATTCAGATTATTGACAATACACGGCTTGGGACAAGTATAGGAGCTAGAAATCACGAAAAACGCGCCTGCCACATATTGGCATTTTAAGATGCAATTGTTATATTTTTTTTGTTTAGAATTCAAGCCAAAGTGCATGCATCTTTATGGAACATTCCGTGTTTGGTAAGCGATAGGGCGCGTTCGGTGCGTCAAAGCTTGTCGAGAAAAAGCGGCAGCAGGGCTGCCGCAGTCCAAAGCGGCAGCAGGGCTGCCGCAGTCCAAAGCGGCAGCAGGGCTGCCGCAGTCCAAAGCGGCAGCAGGGCTGCCGCAGTCCAAAGCGGCAGCATAGCTCTGCCGCAGTCCAAAGCGGCAGCATCCCGCTTTTCCGTACAGGTTCATCGCAAGACAAACGATTGGGCCATTTTGCGAAGAGTTTTTTGGCTGCGGCCAAAGGCCGCGTTGGGGGAATAGGCATGGACGCCGCTGATGGCGTTCATGCCGGGTGCCGAGGGCGGCCTCCCTCCCGTGGCGCCCGAGCCAGGCGCATCTATAGTCCCGAGGCCGCCACATACGGCGCGCCAGCCTTGGAACGCGAGTCTTTATACGGCAACACATCCACCAGCTTGTATTCGCGGCGGCCGAGGTCCAGTTTCTCGCACTCCTCGACAACGATATACGGGTTTTTCAACGGGCCATGCAGACTCGCCAGCGGATGCGGCGCGTTGGGCTGCAATTCGAACACCGACGGTACGTTCTCTTCGATGATTTTCATCGGCGCTAATGCATCGAGTGTGGCCTGCTCGACGGCCACAATATCGTCGCTGCCGAAAATGCCCACATCATTCAGGATGGCCGGCCCTGTAAAACCGAAGCAATCGCACACGGCGGTCATGTGGATGGCGACATTGATAAAGACGGTTTTGTCGCGGTCAAAGGTGTCGAGACAGAGTTTTGTCGAGATCGCACAGGCTTCCATGAACGACCGGAAGTTGACGGGATCAATCTTGAGCGAACCTTTCGGCGCAACCTCGAGGCAACGGCCGCATTGATTGCACGGTTCGGTGTGGAGATGGATGCGGCGTGCGTCGTCGCGGTCGCGAACCAGTGCTCCAAACGGGCACGATGCGATGATTTTCTCGATCATTAAGGGGTCTGAGCATTTTTCGGGAAACCAATAGGGATCGAAGTGGACGGTGTCGTGGATGGCCCCGCGGGTGGCGGCGATCATGGCGCCGAGAGCAAGGTTTTTGATCGCGCCGCCATACGCGCAGGACGGGTGGCCTTTGACGTGGGCAAGATCAATGAGGAACGTGGCGTCGGCGATTTCGCCGGCCAGTCCCCACTGTTCGAGGTTTTTGTAGGGTCGCTTTTTCCAATACACGTGTCGCTCGTCGGGGCCTGCAATCGGGTAGATCGGGCAGCCGAGCGTCTCGTGCGTATAGCCGCGTTCGTAAGCCGTGGCGACCGCGCCGGCGGTGTCGGTGACGAACGGTTTGCCGCCGCCGTCGAGGACAGCCTTGACGACGCGCCGCACGAACACGGGATGAATGGTCGAGTAGCCGACGTTTCCGCCAAGGTGCATTTTGATGCAGACGCGTTCATTCTTGACGCGGTCTTTGATTTTCAAGCGTTCGAGAATCAGGTCGAGTTTGCGCGGCAGTGTTTCACTGTCGCTGAGCCAGGCTTGTTTGGCCGTGGCAAAGAAGACGGTGCTTTTCATAGGCAAATACCTCATCTGTGGCAGTGCGATCGCTTGCATGCAAACGCAACGCGTGTCTGCCATATCGTTGCGGGCAAGGCAAGGGAATGTTTCGTCGCTTGCGAGCGCTGTGCGAGAGCGGCGATGCGGCGGGGAGCAAGGACAATGACGGCATGCATAAAAGCCTTGCGTTTGAGCGTCCGGAGCAGTCATTTTGACTGGCCGTTGCGCGGCGGGTAGTTTTGCGGGTATGGTAAAGTTTTTAGGAGTGTGCCTTGTTCCATGGGCGGGATACGTTATTCGAGCAAGGTAGTCTATTACGGCGGCTATCCGGGCTCGTCGGGCAAGCCTGTGTTCGGGCGGCTTAGACTGGACGATGAGGGTTTGCGGTTTGTTGGGCGCGCGGGTGAAAGCGCCGTCCCGCCGATTCCGACTTCGCGTCTGCGCGGTGTCCGGCGTGTTGAAGAGGGCCTGACGGGTGGTCGGAGGGTGCGGCTTTTGATTGATGTGGAAACCGAGGCGGCGGCTCCCGCCACGCTGAAATTCGAGATGGGCGGTTTGCTGTGGAAGGAACGCAAACTGGCGCGATGGATCGAAGTGCTGGGTTCCGTCTGCAGGCGCGGTGCGGAAGGCTCCTGAGGCC